>JAGOWF010000039.1 GCA_018060305.1 Pyrinomonadaceae bacterium | reverse complement strand
CGTCTCCATAGAGGTCGTCGTCGAAATCGAATACATACGTTTCGATCGACGGCTCAGTGACGTTTTCGAACGTCGGACGGACACCGATATTGGTGATGCTCTTGCGCCAGTGGCCATCGATAAGTGTTGCCGTGGCGTAAACGCCGAATCGCGGGATGACACGATTATGAGGTTTGAGGTTTGCGGTCGGAAAGCCGATGGTGTGGCCTCGGCGGTTGCCGCGAATGACGACGCCCTCAACGCCATACGGACGACCGAGCATGCGGCGAGCAAGATTAACGTGTCCGTCATCAAGGAGCTTCCGTATCGCCGATGAACTGATGCGTGCCCCGCGAAGCTGCACCTCATCGACCTCGTCGGCCGTGAAACCGAGTTCGCTGCTTACACGACGCAGCAGGTCGATATCGCCGCCGCGATCCTTGCCGAACGCAAAGCCTTTGCCGAGATAGACCTCCTTAGCGTGCAGCCTGTCGCGAACGGTATTCGCGAGAAAGTCCTCGGCCGGCTGCGACGCAAACTCGCGGTCGAACGCTACGACGATGGCCTGCTCGATACCGAGGAGCTCAAGATTTGATAATCGCTGATCAAGCGTCTGTAGTAACGGCGGAGCAGAGTCGGGATGCAGGACCGTGCGCGGGTGCGGATCGAAGGTAATGGCAGTGGGCGTTGCACCAGTCATCTTTGCACGTTCGACGACCGTCTGCATGATCCTCTGATGGCCGAGATGCAGCCCGTCAAACACACCAAGCGTTAGCACGGTTGGCTTGGCGATGTTCGCATTGTCGGTGCCGTGAAAGATCTTCATCGCTAATGCAAATGGTATTTCAGCGGTCGGGGTTCGGCAACCTGTGTTACCTGACTACGGCATTATCTGTCGGGCCTCCTCGCCCGTCAGAATGCGATAGGCGGGATGGTTAGCTTCTTGATATTCGTCGCTGTGGTGTATTGCGGGATAGTTCTTTTTCTTCATCTGAGCATCGAGTTGTTTCCAAGCCTCATGGTCGAGCGAGCCAATCGAGCCCTTCTTCAATCGCTTCCCAAGCTCAGCCCATGCGTCGGTAAAAGTGGACGGCTCCGTCTTGTAGGCGCTCGCACTCGCGAGAAAGGCGTCCAACAGCGCATCCGCCTTACCGCCCGCCGAACGAAACGGCCGCAGGTGCAGTCGTCCGATCTCACCGCCCGGACAAAGCGGTTCCCACGTAACTTCGCCTTGTTGAGCCGGACCGAGATTTGACCATTCGTTATCGAGCCATTTCCCGGCCGAGGTTCGATCTGGTACGGCATGCTCACCGCCACGAGTAGCCTGATTTATATACTTGTAAGCGTCTTCGATCCGAACATTTTTATCGGCCTTCCATTTTGGAACAGCGAAATCAATCAGCGCCCACGGTGTGCAGGCCAAAATGAACAGTAGCATCGAAGACATCATGTAACATATTGTATCGTGTCGGAGTAATCTGAGTTACTAGCTGCCTCATGTATAAACATCTTGTCACGCTTGGCCTATTAGTTACGATTTCTTGTTATTCACCGGATCAACAAACGCCCGAAACCTCAACCAACGCGATTCCACAGATAACAGAGAATCCTACGGAAGTTGAAAGCGTTGCAAATGAACTCGTTGAATCGTTCTCGGATGATTCCAAGATTGGCAAGCCTCGTCGTAACAAGATTCAACTCGACATTTTTAAGCGGCTCACTTCGGACAGTGCCTATAAGCCAAACAATGTTGCTGTCGTAAAGCTTTATTCTCTTGCTTCATCAAACGAATGGATACTGAAGCAAACCCTCGAAATTGAGGATCACGCCCTCGCTGACTCCGATCCAAAAATCGAGGATTTTAACAATGATGGGCTAAAAGATATTACATTCGTCTCAAACACGGCGGCCAGAGGAGCGAACGTGGTACGAACACTTCTGATTTATGACAAGACTCGCGACGAATTGGTTTGGATTAGAAATTCAGAGGACTATCCGAATCTCGCTTATAACAAGACGCTGAACTGTATAGATGCATGGCTCTTTCATGGAACGACAACCACGGTCTTCCTTAGGCTTGACGGAGATAGGTTGCGAGAATTCGCGTCGGTGGGAACGGGCTCCGACCTCGTTGTTACTGTTGCTGAAAACAATGGCGAGGAACGCGAAATTTTGCGAAAGAAAATGAGGGAAGAGGACGTTTATACGAGGTATAGAACATACAATCCTCCGAGGCCTTAAATCACCATCCCAAGATGTACGCAAACATCAACGGCGCGACGATTGACGCATCGCTCTCGACGATATATTTCGGCGTCGAAGCTTCGAGCTTGCCCCAGGTGATCTTTTCGTTCGGAACGGCACCGGAGTAGGAGCCGTAAGATGTTGTTGAATCGCTGATCTGGCAGAAGTAGCCCCAGACCGGCACGTTCTCGCGTTGGAGGTCCTGATGCAGCATTGGGACGACGCAGATAGGGAAGTCGCCGGCGATACCGCCGCCGATCTGGAAGAAGCCTATCGTTGAATCGTCCTGCGCGTTATCCGTGTACCAATCAGCGAGCATCGTCATATATTCGATGCCAGTGCGGACCGTGTGGACATTTTTGACATCGCCGGTGATGACGTGTCCGGCAAACATATTGCCCATCGTCGAATCTTCCCAGCCCGGCACGACCATCGGCAGATTCTTTTCCATCGCCGCGTGCATCCACGAATCTTTGACATCGATCTGGTAATACTCGGCCAACGAGCCGTTCCTGAGAACCTGATACATAAACTCGTGCGGAAAATATCGCTTTCCTTCCGCATCGGCATGCGTCCACACATCGACCATCGTCTTCTCAAGCCGCCGCATCGCCTCCATTTCGGGTATGCATGTGTCGGTCACTCGGTTCATATGCCGGTCGAGCAAACCTTGCTCGTCCTCGGGCGTCAGGTCACGATAGTGCGGCACACGCTCATAAAAATCGTGCGCCACCAGATTAAAAAGGTCTTCTTCAAGATTCGCGCCAGTACACGATATGATCTGCACCTTGTCCTGCCGGATCATCTCCGCGAGCGAAAGCCCTAGCTCTGCGGTCGACATCGCCCCCGCCAGCGTGATCATCATCTTGCCACCCGAGTCGAGATGTCTTCTGTAACCTTCCGCCGCATCGATCAACGCCGCCGCGTTAAAGTGTCGATAGTGGTGTTTGATAAACTCTGTAATCTGGCCGTTCATAAGAATTTTGCCCGCGAATAGCGCGAAAAAAAACGCGAATAAGAAATTATACTCATTCGTGTCTATTCGTGTAATTCGGGGGCAAAACTGAGAAAACACATTCTATTCATGCTGGAGCAGATCACTTGACAAAGCTCTCGGGGGGTAATCTTTTATAGCCTAACCTTAACACAGAATCGACTGCAGGGAGTTGCATCGCTTTTCGAGCGCATTTTGCGGTTATAAGACCTTTGTTATAAGAGGTATGGAAAATGTCCAAATTTGTCCTTGATTTGTGGTTTGGCTCTTATTGGCGTTCCAGTCGGGATATGGGCACTCGTTGTCTTACAGAAAACCGAGATCAAATCCGCTTTTGCTCGCAACGCTGCCACTTAGTCTCAGGTGAATGATTTATAGCGATTCGCTATGACTCATGTCACCATTACAAGTGTTACGTCTTTAAAAACAACTCGTTTCGTCCGATTTGACGCCGCCGTCAAGCATGTGTAAGATTTTGTGTAGACAACATGGCAACGAATCTCGCACTTGATCCCAAACTACTCCAGCGGGCCTTCGCGATTAGCGGCGAAAGGACCAAGAAAGACGCTGTCACTAGGGCTTTGCAGGAGTTCATAGCTCGCAGGGAACAGCGTGGATTGACGGAGTTGCTGGGCCGCTTTGAATGGGACGAGTCCTACGACTATAAACGAGAACGCTCGCGCCGATGATGCTGCTTGTGGATACGAGCGTGTGGTCGCTTGCGCTTCGGCGTGACGCCAAGGTCGATTTGCCTGAGGTGACCGGCCTGCAGCGAGCGATCAAGGGCGACGACGTGATCGTGACGATCGGACTTATACTCCAAGAGTTGTTGCAGGGCTTTCACGGGCCAAAGGCGAGAGATCAGATAATCAAGCGTTTTGCTGCATTGCCCCTCTTGACGCCTGACCGTCAGGACCACATTGCAGCGGCCGAGTTGAGGAATATCTGCCGGCGTGCGGGTGTTCAGCTTGGAACCATCGACGCCCTAATAGCCCAACTCTGCATCCACTACGAACTGACTTTACTGACGACAGACCGGGACTTCCAGCACGCCTCGAAGCATATTCCGCTTCAGGTGTGGATGCCTGGCTAAAACGCCTCGCTAAAGCTCACCTCGCCAGCTACCGCGACCTGATAGGCCGAGACGCGGAGTTCGAAGAAATTAGCTAGTTCCTGCACGTCCGGAATGTCCATGAAGACGAATGGTTACTTGGCCCGTAAACTTTTGCAGGCCGAGCGTCGGGAGCCGTTGATCAGCGCTGAACTCGACTGCATTGCGCATCGCCTGCTTCGTCGAGTATTGTCCCACTCGTTCCGAGTCGACGATCACAATGGGTTCATTCTTCGGACATTTTCCCATCCAGATGTCAGAATGATTCGACGACGAGCTCGTCACACGCTAGAGCGACATTGTCCGGAAGCAGGCTCGAATCGCGTTCGTGAAGGATATCGTGGTTCAGGTGTGTGAGAAAAGCTCGGCGAGGCCGGAGGTCTTCTATTATCGCCAAGGCTTCTTCGAGACAGAGGTGTGTGCTGTGAGGCTTGATACGAACACAATCGAGCACAAGCACGTCGAGATCGCGAAGGCCGTCCAGTGAGCTTGTAGGAATTATCTTGAGATCGGTCGCGTAAGCAAAGTCGTTCAAGCGATATGCGATCACCGGCAGTTTGCCGTGGATCACCTCAAGCGGCGTGACGGTCAGGTCGTCGCCGATCATGAACGGCGCGTTGTGATGGACAGTGTGCGGTATCAGCTTTGGAAGGCCGCCGCCAAAATGCGTCGGATCGAATATGTATTGGAATATCCGTCGCAGGTCGGTCCACGCGGGTTCATTCGCAAACACCGGCATCGGCCCATGCCTGAAGTTGAGCGGCCTGATGTCGTCCAGCCCGAAGACGTGATCGACATGACAATGCGTGATGAGCACGGCATCAAGATGGTTGATGCCGGAGCGGAGTGCCTGCTGACGAAAATCGCTCGATGTATCGATGAGCACCTTTTTGTCACGATGCTCGATCAACACCGAGACGCGCAGCCGCTTGTCCCTCGGATCGTCCGACAGACACGTCTCGCAATCGCACCCTATCGAGGGAACGCCTGTCGAGGTGCCTGTGCCGAGGAACGTGAGCTTCATTTAGCGCTGTAGCTATTTCTTCCCCAAAATATCGTCGCCCGAGAATCTTGCGGCCGCTTCGGTCTTTAGTTTTTCTTCCGTCGCTTTGACGATGTGAACGTACTGCATTCGCAGGTCGCTGAGCAGTCCGTCGAGCAGACGTTGCTCTTGGGGATGCAGATTACTCGCGGTCTTTTCCTTGATCATGCCCAGCACATCTAGCCAATACTTTCCGGTCTCGAGGTCGAGCGAACGCTTGCCGGTCGCGGGATTAGGGACGGCACCAAGAGCTGTTGCCGCATTTGTCGCCAGCATAGACAAGAAATTTACGAAGCTCGCCGGATCCTCGGCACCTGGAATATCGCCTTCCGCATCCGCGTCATCCACCTGAGACGCCGCTTCGGGTTCGCGGTCCCCGGGCGACACCGCCGGCTCGGTAACCGCTGGCTCGGGCGAGGCCTGCACCGGCTCATCGAGCGTCACGCCGTCCTTTAACGAACCATCGGCGTTGAATTTTCGCCGGTCGGCGACCTTAAAACTCACCTCTTCGTGATTTTCTTCTTTACCTATCATGGTCATAGTAGTAACCAAATCTTAACACCTTGCTGAAACGACTTTCCAGACTTGCTAGACTATCGCCTATGTCAGAACCATTCGATGAACTCGCTGCCGTAATGGCACGGCTGCGTGCGCCGGGCGGCTGCCCTTGGGACCATGAGCAGACGTATGCGTCGCTTGCCCAGTATCTGCTTGAGGAGGCGTACGAAACTTTTGACGCCATTCAAGAGGCCGACGCGACGGGTGACACCGCAAACCTCAAAGAAGAACTCGGCGATCTGCTGCTCCAAGTGATCTTTCACTCGACCATAGGGGCCGAGCGGGGCGATTTCACCATCGACGAGGTGTGCGCGGGCGTTACGCAAAAGCTGATCCTGCGGCATCCGCACGTATTTGGTGACAAACAGCTTGCGCGAGCACAGGACGTTCTCGACAACTGGGACCAACTCAAGGCGGACGAGCGAGCCGCATCGGGAAAGCCCGAAAAGCAAAAGGATTCGATCCTTGACGATGTTCCCGTGCATTTCCCTGGCCTGCTCGAGGGCCTGAAACTCACCAAAAAAGCCGCCAAGGTCGGCTTTGACTGGCCCGACAAAGAGCCGATCTTTGCAAAGCTCGATGAAGAGACCGCTGAACTCCGACGTGCCATTGAAAGCGGCAATAGCGAGGCGGTCGCGGAGGAGATAGGCGATCTGCTTTTTGTAATTGTCAATCTCGCTCGCCACCTCGACGTCGAGCCCGAAACCGCTCTGAAACGAACCAATCGCAAATTTCGCTCACGCTTTAAGTTTGTCGAACAAGAGCTAAAACAGCAGGGCCGAACGCTCAATGACGCAAGCCTGGACGAGATGGATTCACTGTGGAATCAGGCCAAAGCAACAGGCGCCGGCTGATCCAAGCAGCGTTCACCCCGCAAACATCTCCTGCAGCCGTTCGATCAGTTCGTGTTGCGTGGCCTTATCAACTTCGCCGATATGCTTTACCAAACGGTCTTTATCGATGGTGCGAAGCTGGTCAAGGACGATCGCTCGTTCGCTGTTGAGGAGCTCGACCGGAAGGCGCGTCGGGTATTTTTGGCCCGGTGCCGAGATCGGAGCGATCATCACGGAATCGAGGTGTCGATTCATCTCATCCGGTGAGATAACGACGGCCGGACGGGTATTTTTTGCGTCTTTTGACGGCTCATCGTCGAGATTGACAAGGTAGATGTCAAAACGGTTTACCATTGCCAATCCTTCTTATCAAACGCTGTCGAGCCCACCGCATCGAGACTCTCGACCTCGTCGTTTTCAGCCATCGCCTTGAACGCCTCGTCCCAACCGCTGCGCGGCCGCTGGATATTACGGATCAGAATGCCCTCGGCGTGCATTTCGAGATCAACATCGCCGGTAATGCCGCTTTCTTCGAGTAATATCTTCGGAATCCGAATGCCTTGCGAGTTACCGATCTGTATGATCTGGCATTTCATAATTACATTGTAATTACAACAAGTTCCTTTCGTCAATCGATCTGGTCGATGCCGCCCATAAATGGCCTGAGAGCCGATGGGATCGTGATCGAACCGTCCGCCTGCTGGTAGTTTTCGATGATCGCGATCCACGTCCGCCCGACAGCAAGACCGCTGCCGTTGAGCGTGTGGACAAACTCGGGCTTGCCGCCGGTGCGGCGAAAACGCGTGTTCATTCGCCGTGCCTGGAAATCACCGCAATTCGAGCAGCTCGATATCTCACGAAATGTGTTTTGCGAGGGCAGCCACACCTCGATGTCATATGTCTTCCGGGCACCGAAGCCCATGTCGCCGGTCGATAGCACGACGGTGCGATACGGCAACTCCAACAACTGCAGGATGCGTTCCGCGTCGGCGGTCAGTTTTTCGTGCTCGGCCTCGGAATCTTCAGGTTTGCAGAGCTTTACAAGCTCGACCTTCTCGAACTGATGCTGCCTGATGAGCCCTCGCGTGTCTCGGCCATAGCTGCCGGCCTCGCTGCGAAAGCACGGCGTATATGCCGTGTAGTACATCGGCAGGTCGGCCTCATCGAGGATCTCGCCGGCATGATAATTAGTCACAGGAACCTCGGCGGTAGGGATCAGTGCAAAGCCACGTTCGTCCTTTATGTGAAAAAGGTCATCCTCGAACTTTGGCAGTTGATTAGTGCCAAACAGGGCTTCGCGATTGACCAGAAACGGCGGCAGCGTCTCGGTATAGCCGTGCTCTCGCGTTTGAACCTCGAGCATGAAGTTAACGAGAGCACGCTCCATACGAGCTCCGGCGCCGTTTAGAATCGCAAACCTCGCACCGGCTATCTTTGCGGCTCGTTCGAGATCTAGGATGCCGAGGGCCGTGCCGAGATCAACGTGGTCTTTGACCTCAAAATCAAACTCTCGCGGCGTGCCCCAACGGCGAACTTCCTGGTTTGCTGACTCGTCGGGCCCTACGGGCACATCGCCGGCCGGGATGTTTGGAAGCCCGGCAAGCAGATCGTGCATGGCCGCGTCAGCCTCGTCACGAAGCCGCTCCAACTCAGACTGCTTATCGCGCAGTCCGGCGATCTCAGCTTTCTTTGTCTCGGCTTCGTCATGGTTGCCGGCCTGCATCAATGTGCCGATCTCTCGGCTTGCCGCATTCCGCTGCTGGTTGACAGCGTCGGCCTCGCCGTTGACACGACGGCGTTCGGCGTCGAGATCGGCGAATCTGTCGAGTTCCGCCGCAGGAAAGCTGCGGTTTGCCAGCGCCGTGCGGACGGCGTCAATATTTTCCCTTACAAAGGTCAGGTCAAGCATTATTTGTATATCGCATCGACGTAATTACAATGTTATCACCGAAAGTTCGTGGCGAATAGCTAGCTATCGCCATTTAGATAACAGATGATAGATAATAACGCAGAGACACGAGAATGTTTGTCTATCGTTTATAACTAACCTAAAATCGATTGCGTCGAATGTAGCAAACATCGCTATGGCAAACAAAATTCGCAAGGCTGTTTTCCCTGCTGCGGGGCTTGGGACGCGCTTCCTGCCGGCGACAAAGGCATCGCCGAAAGAGATGCTCCCGCTGGTCGATAAGCCGCTCATACAATACTCGGTCGAGGAGGCCGTGGCCAGCGGCATCGAGTCGATCCTGATCGTTACGGGTCGTGACAAGACGGCGATCGAGGACCATTTTGACATCTCGTTCGAGATGGAGCAGATGCTCAGGGAACGCGGCAAAGACGAGCTTTTTGAGCAGGTCCGCGCGGTTTCCGAGATGGCCCGCATCAGCTACACACGGCAAAAGCAGGCGTTGGGCCTCGGCCACGCGATCTATCAGGCAAAGGATTTCGCCGGCTCGGAGCCGTTTGCCGCACTGCTTGCCGACGATATCGTCGATTCCGAAATCCCGGCCCTCAAGCAGATGATCGACGTCTATGAAAAATACGACGCGCCGGTGATCGCGACTATGCAGGTCGCGGGCGAGGCGATCTCGCGATTCGGCGTTATTGACGCCGAAGAGGTCGAGCCAAACGTGTTTCGCATCCGCGATATGGTCGAGAAGCCGCCATTTGCCGAGGCTCCGTCCGATCTCGCGATCATCGGCCGCTATATCTTCACGTCCGAGATCTTTGACGCGATCGAGCAGACAAAACCGGGATCGGGGGGCGAGATACAGATCACGGACGCGATGCGAATATTGCTCAAAGAGCGGCCCTTCTACGCATTAAGGCTCGACGGCACGCGGCATGACGCGGGCGACAAGCTTGGATTTCTGATCGCTACGGTCGAGTTTGCCCTCAAGCGTGACGATCTCGGCAGCGATTTTCGCGAATACCTCAAGAGTCTTCGCTTGGGCTGACATCGCGCGTCCCTAGAATTATCTGAAGCACGATCAGCAATGCGATGCCGACGGCCAGAACGTAAAGGCCTGAGTGCAAGCTGCCGGTGCGTTCGGAGACAAATCCTATCAACCAGGTCGATGAGGCGGCCCCGATCGTGCCGGCGACAAACAACGGCGTCGCCCGCCGCGTCGATCTGGGACCAAAAGTTCGCGAAAAGCGCGCGACGTTGGTCGGGAAGATCCATGAGGTGCCAAAGCCGGCGGCGACAGCCCCGATGCTCAGGGACGCAACCGTCGCGGCTGACAGGACAAACACCATTCCGGCGAGGACGATCGTCAGGCCGAGCAGCAGCATCCGGTTCTCATTGACAAAGCGGAACAGCACCGGAGCAAACGCGCGTCCCAGAACGAAGAACAGGAAATAAAGGAACGTCGGTGACAGCCACGCGAGCAGAGGTTGTCCGTCAACACGCTCGGTATAGGTCGTGATCCATCCGCCCATTCCACTCTCAAATCCGACGTGGATCAGATTGAAGAGTGCAATTCCCCATGCGATAGGCGTTGTCCAAATGCGCGCGTCCCTGGGATCGTCCGGCGGCGTGTTGTCACGCACCGCTCTGCCCAGCCTAACTTTTGGCAGGATGATCACCGCGGACATGACGAGCGGGACGGCAAGAATCCAGGTTGCCAGCCCGAGCGAATCGCGCGTCCCTGAGATATCGACAAAGGGTTTTGAGATGATCGCGCCGACGCCCCAGCAAAAGTTAAGAATGCTCAGTGCCGAGGCCGCGCGTCCCTGGCTCATATCGAGGATGAGCATATTGATCGACGGCAGCGTCAGGCCGATGCCGAGTCCGTTAACCAGAAATCCGACAAGGCAGATCGAATAGCTGTCGGCATTGAGCAGCATGAGGCCGACGGCCATCAGCAGTGTTCCCGCGACGGCCGCCGCTGAATAGTTGTTGCGGCGTGCGAGCCGGCTGCTGAGCAGCGTTCCTGAGATCGAGCCGGCAAACTGCGCCGGGAAGAAGTAGCTCATCTCGATATCGCTCAGCGAAAAATGCCGTGCCAGGATCGGCAGCACCGGGCCGATCAGCACCGTCGCGATGCCCGAGAGAAAGAACATCACATGGAGCACGATCCGCATCAACTGCGACTGTTCCGGCTGCGACATAAGAGGCTATTGTGACAACTTACTATCGGTGCGCCAACTCTCTGCGAGTCTCTGCGTAAAGGGGCCGAAGATCCACGCCGAGGCCGGAGAGATGAGGACGCTGAGAAACGCCGAGGGAAACGAGTTAGGTTTTCAAATATCCAAGTTAGTTAGGTCATGCCTGCAAAAGCTGCATTCCGCCAAGAACAGCTTCTGAAAACTGCACCATATCCCGCACGATAACACAGATTTCAGGGTTTGTCAAGTGTGTTATTGAAGAAACGACAGATTTTTTTAACGCGAGATATCACAGGCCGTAAAAATGGGCGTTTGTTCGCGTAAATTCGTAGTTTCCGATAAAATCGGGGAGATGCCATTTTCACGGATCGAGGACGCAATTAACGACATTCGCGACGGGCGAATGATCATTATCGTCGATGACGAGGATCGTGAGAATGAGGGCGACCTGGTATGCGCGGCCGAAAAGGTGACGCCCGAGATCATCAACTTCATGGCCGTGCATGGCCGCGGGCTGATCTGCCTGCCGATGACCGAGGAACGGTGCGACGAACTGCAGCTTTTCCCACAGGTGAGCGAGAACACATCGAGCATGGGCACGGCCTTTACAACGTCGATCGAGGCGCGCGAGGGCGTGACCACCGGCATCTCGGCCGCAGACAGAGCAAAGACGATACTGACGGCCGTTGACCCGAATTCAAGGGCCTCGGACCTTGCACGGCCCGGCCATGTTTTTCCGCTTAGGGCGAAGCGCGGCGGTGTGCTCGTTCGTGTCGGCCAGACCGAGGCAAGCGTCGATATCGCAAGGTCTGCCGGATTACAGCCGGCCGCCGTGATCTGCGAGATAATGAACGACGACGGCACGATGGCGCGGCTGCCAGAGCTTGAGGTCTTTGCCGAGAAGCACGGCCTGAGGATCATCTCGGTCGCCGATCTCGTCCGCTATCGCGTCGAGCGCGAGACGCTCGTTCGCCGCGTGATCGAGAGCGACCTCAAGACGCTCTACGGCACGTTTCGCACAATTATTTACGACAACATCATAAATGGCGAGACGCATATAGCCCTGGTGATGGGTGATGTTTCGGGGACAACTGAGCCGACGCTGGTGCGCGTCCAAACTGAGAATGTGACCTTTGCGATGTTTGGCGCCGAAGCGGGCGAGGCGGCAGGGGCGATTCAGAACTCTCTCAAAAAGATAGCCGAGGCGGGCAGCGGCGTTTTGCTCTATCTCAGACAGCGTGACAACGATCTGGATCTTGTGAACCAGCTCAGGACTTACGCCCTCATGCAAGAGCGAGGCGTCGATCTGGACGAGGCCCGTCAGGAAACCGGCTATGGCAAGGTGCACGATCACGGGATCGGGGCACAGATATTAAAGGATCTTGGCCTCGGCAGGATACGCCTGCTGTCAAATCACCCGCCGCGCGTGGCGGCGCTTGAGGCGTTTGGCCTCGAGATCGTCGAGACCGTCGGCCTGTGACTTCATAATGGCGAGCGAAGAGCCCGAGAAAACCGAAGAACGCGCGCGACGGCGGCCGTGGCGAATAGCTTTGTTGGCGCTGGGCGGCATTGCGGCAACGCTGCTTTTTGTCGCGCTCGTGGGCGTCGTCCTATTCCGGTCGGGCTACGCGAGCAGCTATGTAAAGGATTCGTTTACAGAGCGCCTTTCGGAGATGGGCATCGCTTTTTCGGCCGAGGCATTTGACCTGCAGGCGTCGCCGCTGGAATTACATATACGGGAAGCCATATTTAACGACAAGCTGACCGGCGACAAGCTCTTTTCCCTTCGCGAAGCCCATCTCGGGATGACGATCACGGACCTCTTGGCGTTGCGGCTGACGCGTGAGATCAGTATCGACACCACCGACATTACCGGCGCCGAGGTGTGGGTAAAGTTTGATGAGAATGGACGGTCAAACTTCTCAAACCTCAAACTTGTCGAGGACGATGCCGGGGCGGCGGTTAATTTTCGATACGAGTCGGTGAAGTTTGCCGTGCGCGAGAGCGTCGTCCATTTCGGCGACCTTAAGCGAAGTATCGACGGCGACGCGCGCAATATCGTCTTTCTCCTGTCGCCGCTGGCTCGCGATGCGCTAGGCGATCCGCTCCGGTTTTCATTTGACCTGACATCGACAGATTCCAACTTTTCGTACGACGAAAAGAAGATCGAGGACATCGACATCCGCGCGCAGGGCCTTGCTGATGATAAGGGTGCGGACATTACAAAATTTGAGCTTACGACGCCCGTAGGACGATCGACGATGACGGGCCGGCTGACTGACTGGGCGTCGCCAAAGTACGACCTCGACATCGAATCGACAATAGATATGACGCAGGCGTCGGCCATCTTTATGACCGGGACGCAGTTGACGGGCGTCGGAAATTTTAAGGGAACGGTCACGGGCGAGGGCGAGACGTACGCGATCGAGGGCACCGCGGACAGCGAGGCAATGCGGATCGCGGGCGTCTATCTAAAGGCAGTAAATGTCGAGGCGACTGTTGCCGGGACAAACGCGAATTATGAGGCCAATGGCCGGGCCGTGGCCGAAATGCTGACTTACGACGATTTTCGCGTCGATTGGCTCAAGATGGCGGGGAATGTTCGCGGCACGGGCACCGACCTGCGTTGGGTCGGTGAACTTGAGGCGGCGGCGGCGAGGGCCGGTGATCTCTCGCTCGGCGGACTGTTTCTAAAGGACGCGAGATCGGAGTTTCGCGACCGGCAGATCATCGCCGAGGCCGGAAGCGGACGCACGCAGCGGTTTGCTATCGGCGATACGGAATTCGAGCTGCTTGCGGCGAGGAATCTGAGATTCACCCAGCGAGACGGCGCGATCGATCTGTCT
>JAGOWF010000251.1 GCA_018060305.1 Pyrinomonadaceae bacterium | reverse complement strand
TTCCGCCGGGCATGCGCGGTTCGTTGGAAAGCTCGTCCCAGATAAGAAATTTCCAATCTCCCTTCTCTTCGCCGTTATAGCGGGTGACTTTGTTGGCCCGAACGAGCCTGCCTGCTTCGTATCCGTTATCCGTTTTGACCAGCTCGATCAGGAACGGTGAATCGGTGTAGCGTTTGACGTAATCGATGAAATAGGGCGTCTTCCTTTCGTGGTGAAACTCCTTGAGGATGACATGATTGACACCCATCCAAAATGCCGTATCCTGTCCGGCATGGACCGGTATCCATTGATCGGCATATTTCGACACCTGGCTAAAATCGGGTGCGAGGACGACCATCTTTGTGCCGTTGTGACGAGATTCGGCGGCGAAATGGCAATCGGGCGTGCGGGTCATGTTGAGGTTCGAACCCATGACCGCCAGGAACTTCGAGTTATACCAGTCGGCACTTTCGCAAACGTCCGTCTGCTCGCCGAACACCTCAGGCGACGCCGGCGGCAGATCAGAATACCAATCATAAAAACTGAGGTTGACGCCGCCCAGAAGCTGGAGAAAGCGTGAGCCGGCCGCATAGGAAAGGAAGGACATTGCCGGGATGGGCGAAAATCCGAAAATGCGGTCTGAGCCGTGCTGCTTGATCGTGTAGATCAAAGACGCGGCAATCACCTCGTTGACCTCATCCCAACTCGCCCGTCGGAATCCGCCTTTGCCGCGCGCGCGTTGATAGCGGGCGCGTGATTCCGGATCCTCAACGATCGATGCCCACGCCTCTACCGGGTCGGCATGCTTCTTTCGTGCCTCGCGCCAAAGGTCCTGGAGAGCACCACGGAAATAGGGGTATTTAACGCGGATCGGGCTGTATAGATACCACGAATAGGAAATTCCCCGCTGGCAACCGCGCGGTTCGTACGGAGGCAAACCATCTTCCAATAGCGGATAGTCTAGCGCCTGCATCTCCCAGGTAACGATTCCCTGTTTGACATAGATATTCCAACTGCACCCGCCGGTGCAATTGACGCCGTGAGTGCTGCGAACGATCTTGTCGTGCTGCCAGCGATTGCGGTAGAATTCTTCCCACGACCGAGTTTTGGGACTGATCAGATCCTTGATCCAGTTCATATTTTTGCCCTCCGAACAAGCTGTTTTCGCACACCGTGAGAACGTTTCCGCCAGAACAGGCTAAGGCTGACAAGTGCGAAAGTGGTTACTCCAAATCCAAGGATCAGGAAACGCGGCTCGACAGTTGCCGCGGCCTGCGTTGGAACGACGCGCGCATTGGGATTCACCAGCTTGATGTGCTGCAGATAGGCAAACACTTGGACGACCTCTTCGTCCGTGAGTTTGCGATCCTTAAAAATTGTGTTCATGGTTGGAAAATTGGGGTTCTGCAGGATCGTGATCAGTTCGGGATCGCGATACTTAATGTTGGCCGCCGTCAGGTCGGGGCCGAGCGACCCACCGCCCAATGCACCGACACCATTTACGCCGTGACATGAGTTGCACGCGGCCGCCCCGTTTGTGAGCCTGGTCTGGCCCGTAAATAGCCGCTGTCCTGCAGGGATATCGTCAGGCGTGATCTCACGTGATAATTTTGCCCCCGCGGGAACGAACATTTCGTTCTTTGTTGAAAGTTCCCTGATCAAGGTGATTAGAGCGTCAAGTTCTTCGGGCGTCAGCGCCTGATCGGGCATTATCGTTGGGGAATACTTTTTAAAGAGTTCGGCGGCCACGGCATCCTTACCTTTCATGGTTACCGGTGACTTTGTGAATTCGGTTATCCACTCCTTTGTGCGACGGTCAGTTAGCCCTTTGAGGTCAGGCCCCTGTTTGTCGCCGCCGCCGATGTTATGACAGCTATAGCAACGGGTCTCGAATAGCTTTTGGCCGTCCGCCTGCCCGTTGGTGCCACTCGCAAGAAATAAGACGAGGGCCGCCGCAAGAACAACGCCAACGATCGACGGGCTCATCACCGCCTCGGTTCTACTCCGATCCGTGTACATACTCATGATCTTCCTCACCTTTCATGCGTTTCCGTAGATCTCCATCTCATTCAATTGGCTCAGGCGGTTCCGTTTCCGCAGCGAATCTGCGATCTGGGCGATCGTCGTATTCTCCAACAGTGCAATATAGTCTCGCCGGATCTCTTGCCATTTCTCATGGAGGACACAGGCGTCGGCAGGTTTACATAGGCCGAGGCCCAGGATGCACTCGTCGAAGTAGGGGTCAGGCGCAAGGATCTGATTTACTTCCCAAACCGTGATAGTTTCGGGCCGTCGCGAAAGTGCGTATCCGCCGTGGACACCCTTGATCGATCGCAATAGGCGATGCCGGCGAAGTTCGCCCAGGACCTTCCGCAAATAGATCGGAGGGATAGATTCCGTCTCAGCGATCTCCTGAAGTCCGCAAACCATCGCGTCATCCTTCGCGGCAAGATATGCCAGGGCTTTCACTCCATAACCGGTGGTTTTGGATAGGATCATCTGCGAAACTCGGAATAACTTATATCTTTGTCCTAAATAATCTTTGGCCAGGGGTGAAAATTCGGCAATGGTGGTTTAGTATCATTTTTATAGTGGAGATGTGGGATGCGCTCTAGAGGTATCTTGGAACTTGTTAAAGGAACGGCCGACGCCGCCTTCGCGGCGGACAGCTCGGGATACGTCGTGGCTTGGAACGAGTCGGCCGAGGCCTTGGTCGGCATAACTTCAGAAGCAGCCTTAGGACAGCCCTGCCATCAGCTCATCAAAGGAATGGACGAATGCGGCAAGGTGTGTTCGGAAAACTGCTCGATCAAACAGGCCGCGAGCAAGCGGCATCCGGTCCACCATTTCGATCTTCTGGTCGATACGCCGGACGGAAGACGATGGTGCAACATGTCGGTTATCATCGCCCACGAAAATGGCTCCAGAGATCCCTTTACGCTTCATATCCTCCGTCTGATCGATGTCCGCAAGCGACTGGAACTTATGGTGAGAGATTTCCTCGTGACCGAGGTCAAGATCCCACAGGACGAAGCCGTTTCTCTGATCCATCAGAGCCACTCGGCCATCATCGAGACCGAGTTGACCGCACGAGAGCGGGAGATCCTCAAACTCGTCGGCGTTGGAAAACCGACCCGGACCATTGCAGAAAGTCTCCACATCAGTCCAAATACCGTCGATAATCACATCCAGCATATCCTCAAAAAGCTCAATGCACACTCGCGTCTCGAAGCCGTCCGGCGGGCCGAGTTGTCGGGCTTGATCTGAATCAAGCTAAACCTAGTCGTCGTAATTGGCCCGACGTTTCGCGGCCTACTGTGCCGCAAGTTTCTGACCGAAACTGCCCTCCAGAGCCTAGCTCTTCTTTACACCTATGACCTGAGTCATATTCTTGCGTTGCGTTCGACCATATCGTTGTTCTTTCTCCCGGCCGCTGGTTGCGCATACTTCCGAGGTGCCAGACATATATGGGGAGACGGTCAAGGGCCCACGACACACGAATCATGGCGGACGATCACGCATTAGCTAAGCCCGACGGAGAAACCAATGCAGTGCCACTCGTGGCGGCGACGAGTTCGCAGCCAAAGCAGATCCCAAAGTCAAAAATAGCCCGGTGGCGCGCCGCCGTGCTCATCACTCTAAACCTGCTCATGATCGCCCATATCGTCCAATGGCGAATGATGGGTGAGACTGTCTCACCGATCGAGCCGGCTGAGGCGATGTACACGCTCCAGCGAGGTGCGATCAACGCAGGTTTGATCTTCTTTTCGCTCGCCCTGCTTACGACGCTGGTTGCGGGGCGCTTTTTCTGCGGCTGGGCATGTCATATGGGATCGCTTCAGGACCTCTGCACATGGCTGCTTGGAAAAGTTGGCCTAAAACCAAAGCTGTTTAGATCCAGATTGCTCGTCTGGGTCCCGGTTATGGCCGGCCTTTACATGTTCGTTTGGCCGACTGTGCTTCGGTACTTTACGAAGCCAAAGGCCGAGCCGCTGATCCCGCAGTTCACGAATCAATTGATCACCACGCAGTTTTGGGCTACATTCCCGCCGGTCGCCGTCGCCATTCCTTTCCTGTTCATCTGCGGTTTTATGACCGTCTATTTTCTCGGATCCAAAGGATTTTGTACCTACGCGTGCCCGTATGGCGGGTTTTACAGCATTATCGACAAGCTGTCGCTTGGCAAGATCCGTGTGACAGATGACTGCGATCAATGCGGCCACTGCACCGCGGTATGCACGTCAAACGTGCGTGTCCACACCGAGGTTA
>JAGOWF010000250.1 GCA_018060305.1 Pyrinomonadaceae bacterium | reverse complement strand
TGCAGCGGTGTCTGGAAGGGAAATGCACGCTGGTGGGACCAGCCGTGGAGAACTCTCGAATGGGACATCGAGGTCGAGGGCCACGGCGTTTATCGCCTCTGCAAGGCAAAGGATGAGTGGTTTTTGACAGGTGAATATGACTAGGAAAAGTTTTTTTCAAAAAACGCCGGGACAGAGCCAAAATGTGTTGATAACTCATTTAGATGCAAGGTTTAGACTGTCCCACACAGGTGCGGGACACTAGCGGGACACCGAGCGTCAGAAACCGGGAGTTATATGACTGAGAATTTTTTTTTCAAAAGTGGCGGGACAGACCCAAATTACGCTGATAACTCATTTAGATAGAGAGTTTAGAGTGTCCCGCAGGGGTGCGGGACACTGCGGGACAACAGAACAAAGGTAAAACTTTAAGAAATGACGATAAAACATTGATACAACAGGGAATTAGTAGATTATGTTTTCGGAATTGCACACACGTTCGGCGTTCAGCTTTCTCTCGTCCGGCTCGCAGCCGCAGAGATTAGTCACGCGCGCGGCTGAGATGGGAATTCCGACCGTCGCTTTGCTCGACCGAGACACGGTCGCCGGGGCTGTGAGGTTTCATTTCGAGGCAAAAGAGCATGGCATAAAGCCGATTATCGGCGCCGAGATCACGATGGACAACGGCAGTTTATTGCCGCTTGTTCCTGTAAACCTAAACGGCTATCAAAACCTCAGCAAACTCATCACGACGATTAGGCTCCGAGGCAAGAAGGGCGAACACTTTGCCACTCGGCAGGATATCGAAGACCACTCGGCCGGCCTGATGTGTTTCACAGGCGGTGCCGACGGATTTATTCACCACAGCATCAAGCAAGGCCGTGCCGGAACGCAGGCCACCTTGCCCGCTCTTGAAAGCCTCGCCTGGCTTAAGTATGTCTTTAATGATCGCCTCTATGTCGAATTGCAGCGGCATCATCTGAGGCACGAGGAGCATATCAATCAGACGCTGCTAGGTTACGCGCACAAGCTGAAACTTCCCATTTTTGCGAGCAACGGAGCGTATTACGCCGACGAGCATGACCGCGAACTATTTGACGTTTTTACCTGCATAAAAAACCACACGACCATCTACGATGCGGGCAAGCTGCTCTCAGAGAACAGCGAGCGTTATCTCAAGAACGAGCAGCAGATGCTGCGGCTGTTTGCCGACATGCCGGAGGCTGTTGAGATCACAAGCGAGATCGCCTCGCGCGTCGATTTCTCGATGGATGAGTTGTCTTACAACTTTCCCGATTATCCCGTTCCGGCGGGTGAGACGGCCGAGGCCGTGCTGCGTGAGAAGGCGATAGCACGCTCGTTCGAGCGATACCAGGACAAGACGTGGCACTTGAGATCGCAGGTGCGGGCGCGGCTCGAAAAGGAATTTCGCGTGATCGAGATGAAGAAGCTCGCGGGTTACTTCCTCACCGTCTGCGACATCTCGGATTTTTGCAAAGAGAACAAGATCCTTTCGCAGGGCCGAGGCTCGGCGGCAAATTCTGTCGTTTGCTACGCACTCGGCATTACGGCGGTCGAGCCCATCGGCAACAAACTGTTGTTCGAGCGTTTCCTCTCCGAAAAATACGAGCAATATCCCGACATCGACATCGATCTGCCGTCGGGCGACGACCGCGAGAGCGTTATCCAGCACGTTTACAACAAATACGGCCGCCGCTCGTCGGCGATGACGGCGAATGTCATCTGTTATCGCGGCAAATCGGCCGTCCGCGAGGTCGGCAAGACGTTCGGCTTTGGCGACGACGTGCTCAGCAGGCTGTCAAAACTCAATTCTCACTATGAGACGTTCAAGGGCAAGGAACTGGACCATCGGTTAAAGGAGGCAGGTTTTGATCCCACGACCGATCAGGCATTACGCAAATTTGCCGAGATGTATCAACGCATACTCGATTTCCCGCGACATCTCGGCCAGCACTCGGGCGGCATGGTCGTCTCTCTGGGCCGCCTCGACGGCATTGTGCCGATCGAGCCCGCGTCGATGGAAAATCGCTCGATCATCCAGTGGGACAAGGACGACTGCGAGGCCCTAAAGATCGTCAAGATCGATCTCTTGGGGCTCGGCATGATGGCCGTGCTCCGCGACACGATCACGCTCATCAAAGAGCATCACGGCGAGGACCTCAGCCTTTACAGGCTGCCATACAACGATCCCGCGGTCTTCGATGCCCTGCAAAAAGGCGATACGGTCGGGATGTTTCAGGTCGAGAGCCGCGCGCAGATCGCATTCTTGCCAAAATCAAAGCCCGCGAACTTTTACGACATCGTCGTCCAGGTCGCGATCATACGGCCCGGCCCGATCGTCGGGCACATGCTGCATTCATATATCAAGCGTCGCCAGGGCCTGGAGCCGGTCACGTATCCGCACGAATCGCTAAAACCTGTCCTCGAACGCACGATGGGCGTGCCGCTGTTTCAGGAGCAGCTATTAAAGATGGCGATGGACATCGCCGGCTTTACAGGCTCTGAGGCCGAGGAACTGCGGCGTGCGATGGGCTTCAAGCGGCCCGACGTCAAGCTAGAGAAGATCGGCCGGAACCTGCGTGCCGGAATGACCAAAAACGGCATTTCCAAAGACGTTCAGGAACAGATCGTCGATTATGTAAAAGCCTTTTCCAACTACGGCTTTCCCGAATCGCACGCCTACAGCTTCGCCCTGCTCGCATACGCCTCGGCATATTTCATCATCCACTACCGAGCGTGCTTTATGGCCGCGATGCTCAATAATTATCCGCTCGGCTTCTACTCCGCCGCAACGCTCGTAAAAGACGCCCAGCGGCACGGATTACACTTCCTGCCGCTTGATATCAACAAGTCGGATTATGACTTTATCGTGGAGGACGGCAAGGTCCGGGTCGGACTGCGGTTTGTTCGGGGGCTGAGAGAGGAGATCGGCAAGGCTATTGTTATCGAGCGCCATACACGTTGCGAAAGCCCGCGCGTGAGCAAGGGCGAAACATCCAACGTTGAATGTTTCGCCCTCCCTCACGGTCGGGCTTCCGCAACTCCTTATACCTCCATCGCCGACCTCATCGAACGCGTGCCCGCGATCAATAAAAAAGAGATACGCGCCCTCAGCATCGCCGGTGCGCTCAATTTTGACAACACGGTCCACCGCCGCGAGGCTCTCTGGCAATCGGAGTTGGCGATACAACCAAAGGGCGAGCTGTTCGCCATGTCGGACCGCAGGCAGCCTGCCTGCGTGTCAGGCCACTCGCAGGCTGGCAGCCTGCGGTCCGACGCCGCATTCCTCACTCGCATGGAAGGCATCGACCTCGTTGACGCCGATCTGCGAAAGACGGGCATCTCGATCGGCAAGCATCCGATGGCGTTCGTCCGTGATGAAATGGCGCGGCGCGGCGTTATCACTGCCGTTCAGTCGCTCAACCTAAAAAAGGATCAGGTCGTATCGGTGGCCGGTGCGGTCATCATTCGTCAGCGGCCGATGACGGCGAACAACGTCGTCTTTATCACGCTCGAGGACGAGACCGGCTTTGCCAACTTTGTCGTCATGCCCGACAGATTCGAGCAATACCGTTCGGTGATCAACACGAACGACTTCCTGATAATTCGCGGCATCTTTGAGGAGCGGGGAATGCTAAAGGCCCTGCACTTCACGCCCGTCAACGAAGTCGCGACCGAGGTCGTATCACACGATTTTCGCTAGATCTTTGACAACAAAAAGCCGCGAACCCATGCCCGCGGCCTCTTTTCTTAACTTGTCACCCGTCACTTGTCACGCGGCGGAGCCGCTGGAGACGGTAGCCAGACGTGAAACGTCTGGAAATGCGTAACAACCGCCGCCGCACTGAAGGTGCGGGAGAATGTGAGCGGACGATGGGCCGTTTCGCCCCTTCAGGGCGAGACGCGGAGGTTTGCGATCTTTCCAGACGTTTCACGTCTGGCTACCTTCTTCAGCCGCTTCGCGGCAAAAGGCCGCGAACCCACGCCCGCGGCCTCTTTTCCTAACTTGTCACTTGTCACCTGTCACTTGTCACTATCTTACGGATTGACCGTCACGAGGGCGATATCGCTTGGCTGGCCGTAGTCGGAGTTGCTGCGGCGGAGTTGAACATAGACTTGCAACGCGGCCGGTGCGGGCACTTCGCCGCCGGGCGAATATGTAAAGTCCGCCGACTTGCCGGTGGCCGTGCCGAGCATCTCAAAGCTCTCGAGCCCGCCCGGCTTGATCCACACCTGCCACTGATCGGCG
>JAGOWF010000249.1 GCA_018060305.1 Pyrinomonadaceae bacterium | reverse complement strand
AGTTGACGTGGTGAGTTATTGCGACTTGCGGCCACGAAAAAGAAACGGCTAAACAGCAGGAGTTCAGTTGGGATTTTTCGAGAAACTCTGTGCTTGTTTGGGCACAGGGTTTTTGATTTATGAGCAAGTTTCTTGATCTGATAAAAGAAAAAGTCGTCGTCTTTGATGGCGCGATGGGGACGTATCTGCAATCGCTCGACCTGTCGATAGATGAGTGGGGTGGGGCGGCGTTTGAGAACTGTTCGGAGAATCTGCTTTATACGCGGCCTGACGCGATAGAACAGGTGCATACGGCGTTTCTCGATGTCGGGTGTGACGTGATCGAGACCAATAGTTTTGGCGGGAGCGAGGTGGTCCTGACGGAGTTCGGTATCGCGGAGAAGACGTTTGACGTTAACTTCAGGGCTGCATCGCTTGCGAAACGCATCGCCAGCGACTATTCGACGGCGGACAAGCCGCGTTTTGTGGCCGGTTCCATCGGCCCCGGAACCAAGTTGCCGACGCTTGGGCATATTACCTATCGCGACCTCAAAGACGCATATCGCGAGCAGGTTCGCGGCCTTGTCGAAGGCGGCAGCGATCTGCTGATCGTCGAAACTTGTCAGGACCTTTTACAAACGAAAGCCGCCCTCGCGGCAATATTTGACCATTTTGAATATCACAAGATCCGAATTCCTGTTATTGCTCAGGTAACGATCGAGATCTTTGGGACGATGCTGAACGGGACCGAGATCGGTGCGGCGTTGACTGCCCTCGAGCCGTTTCCGATCGATGTGATCGGCATGAACTGCGGCACCGGGCCAAAGCAAATGGCCGATAGCTTTCGCTACCTTTGCGAAAATTCACCGCTGGCTGTAAGCGTATTGCCCAATGCCGGACTGCCCGAGGTTCGCGACGGAGCACAGCATTATGACGAAACGCCTGAGACTTTCGCGGCCCAGGTCGAGCATTTTGCAAAGGATTTTGGCGCGAATATCGTTGGCGGCTGCTGTGGGACGACGCCGGAACATCTTCGTAAGGTTGTCGAACGCGTTGGCGGAATGTCACCAAAACAGCGCGACTCTAGGCTCGCGCCATCGGCATCGTCGATCTATTTTCAACAACCTTATATGCAGGATGCGTCATTCCTGATCGTTGGCGAGCGCGTAAACGCCAGCGGTTCAAAGAAGATGCGCGATCTGCTCGATGCCGAGGACTGGGACGGCCTCGTCAATCTAGCAAAATCTCAGGAAAAGGAAGGCGCACACATCCTTGACGTAAACGTCGATTTTGTCGGCCGCGACGGCGTCGCGGATATGCACACGCTGGCTGCGAATCTGGCGACGGCGGTCAAAATACCGCTGATGTTCGACTCTACCGAGTGGGAGAAGATGGAAGCCGGCCTCGAACACGCCGGCGGCAAAAGCATCCTGAACTCAACGAACTACGAGGATGGTGAGCCAAGATTTCTGAAGGTACTCGGCCTCGCCAAAGAGTTTGGCGCTAGCGTCGTCATCGGACTGATCGATGAAGAAGGGATGGCGCGCGCCGCTGAGGACAAGCTCAGGATCGCCCGCCGTGCATATAAGCAGGCGACGGAGTACGGCATTCCGGCTCACGATATCTTCTTTGACCCGTTGGCACTTCCGATATCGACCGGCATCGAAGAGGATCGTAAGAATGCGGACGAGACGATCAACGCGATCCGCCGGATTCGTGAGGAGATGCCCGACGCGAACATCATTCTTGGTGTGTCGAATATCTCGTTCGGACTAAATCCAGCATCGCGTGTTGTGCTCAATTCCGTTTTTCTCCACGACTGTGTCGAGGCCGGCATGAATTCCGCGATCGTCAACGCGTCGAAAATATTGCCGCTTATACGCTTTAACGAGCACGAGATCGACACTGCCCGCGACCTTATCCATGACCGACGAAAATTTGAAGGCGATCTGTGCGTCTATGATCCGCTGGTTGAGTTTACAAAGCTATTCGAAGGTAAGACCGCTCAGTCGATAAAGCCCGATATCTCGAATCTGCCGGTCGAGGAACGGTTGAAAGAGCATATTATCGAAGGCGAAAAGATCGGCCTCGAAGACTCGCTGAAGGAAGCCCTCGAAAAACATCCGCCGCTCGATATCATTAACAATATTCTGCTCGACGGCATGAAGACCGTCGGAGAGTTGTTTGGCAGCGGACAGATGCAATTGCCGTTTGTGTTGCAGAGCGCCGAGGCGATGAAGGCGGCGGTAAAATTCCTCGAACCTTTTATGGATAAGGTAGAGGGTGTCGAAAAAGGAACGCTCGTCCTCGCAACCGTCAAAGGCGACGTGCACGACATCGGCAAGAATCTCGTCGATATCATCCTGACCAACAACGGCTATAAGGTCGTAAACCTCGGCATCAAACAGCCGATCGACGATATTCTTCGCTCCGCCGAAGAGACAAAATGCGACGCGATCGGCATGAGCGGGCTGTTGGTCAAATCGACGCTCGTAATGCGCGATAACCTCGAGTTGATGAACGAGCGGTCGATCAAGGTGCCGGTGATACTTGGCGGTGCTGCTCTCAATCGGCGTTATGTCGATAACGATCTGATTCCTCTGTATGCAGGTAAATTGTTCTATGCGCGTGACGCGTTTGACGGTCTTCATGCAATGGACGAGCTGACCTTAGGTCAGCAGTCCCAAGTCCGAAGTCCTAAGTCCAAAGTCGCGACGGCAAGCGCGAAGGCGGAAATACACACGGTGGCGAGTATGCCTGCGGAAATACAGACCGTGACAGACTCCGAAGACCTCGTTGGCGAAGATGCAAAGCTCGGCGCGGTCGCCGCGAGAGTTTCGTCGCGAGTGACCGGTGATCCGACGCACACGACGCGTTCGGACGTTGCGGTTGATGTAATAATTCCAAGAGCTCCGTTCTTCGGCTCCAAAGTCGTCGAGATAAAAGACCTGACAAAAGTCTTTGCGTTTGTTAACGAAACAGCGCTGTTCAAAGGGCAGTGGCAGTTTAAGCAGGGAAAGAAAACTGCGGACGAATATAAACAGATCCTCGAAGAGACGGTCTATCCCAAATTTGCCGAGATCAAGGCGGAGGTGATCCGTGACAAGCTGCTCGAAGCAAAGCTTGTTTATGGCTATTTTCCGTGTAATTCCGACGGTAACGATCTCATCATCTATCAGGCCGACGAGAAAACCGAACGGCTTCGGTTTACCTTTCCGCGACAGCCGATCGAGCAGCGTGGCGGGAAGAATTTGTGTCTGGCTGATTACTTCGCCTCCGTCGGATCGGGTCGAACGGACGTCGTGGCGTTCGACCTCGTGACAATGGGAAGCAAGGCAAGTGAGCATTCAGCGAAGTTGTTCAAGTCGGACAATTATCAGGATTACCTGCTGTTTCACGGCCTATCGGTCGAATCGGCCGAAGCCCTAGCGGAAATGTGGCATAAGCGAATTCGCGAAGAACTGGGCATCGCGGGACACGATTCGCCGGACCTCGCGAAGCTCTTTCATCAGGGTTATCAGGGATCACGGTTTTCGTTCGGTTATCCGGCTTGTCCGAATATCACAGACCAAACAAAACTGTTTGAGCTCTTGCAGCCAGCGCGTATTGGCGTCGAGTTGACGGACGAGTTTATGCTCGATCCGGAGCAGTCCACCTCAGCAATCATCGTCCACCATCCCGAGGCTCGATACTTCAATATCGAATAGAAAAAAGCCGGCCGATGCTTAGATCGCCCGGCTTGTTTTGGTCGATGCCAAGAGCTTACGGGATGTAAGCCTTTGGCATTGGTGTGTCTGTCGGTGCGCCGAACTGGACGCCTGTGTAGCCCGCGGTCGATCGGAGCATGTGCCAGATGCCTGCTCGATAGACGGCACGGTCATACTTGTTGTCGGCGTCATAGTCACCGGGAATTGGAATGTCTCCCGTCGTTCCGAATGGCGTGAACTCGACCTGGCCGTTGCCGCTGCGAAGCACGATCCACAATCCATCACGGAACACCGCGAAGTCGTCCTTGTTGTCGCCATCGTAGTCCGCCGGGACGGGTATGTCGGTCGATAGGCCGAAGTTCGTCGGTGCTCCGCCGCCAAACACGACCCAGTTGCCGGTCGACGGGCGGAAATAGACGAGGTTCGCACTGCCGTTGCCGTCAGTGTCCATCGCATACGGTTTGTCGCCGTTCTGGCCGTGCTGGACGATGGTAAAGCCACCGTTGGCACCGGATGAGTTGACGATATACCACGTTCCGTTGCTGGGCCGCCATACCATGACGTCAGTCTTCTTGTCGCCGTCATAGTCGCC
>JAGOWF010000038.1 GCA_018060305.1 Pyrinomonadaceae bacterium | reverse complement strand
CGATCTCGCATATATTTCTCAAACGACTCGACAAATTCCGGCGGCACGATCGCCGTGACCTCATATGCAACTTTCATTTTGAAAACTTAGGCGTAGAATAGCATTATCGGCGTTCCCGAGTCCCAAAATGCAAGCCCGCAGAAAAACCGACTTTCGGCTTAGCAAGACCGCATACATGCGGTATCTGAAGTGCCCGCCCGAGTTTTGGCTATACATCAACCAGCCGCTGCTGGTCGTCGAACCATACTCGCTCGAATACGAGCATCTGCGGCAGCAGGGCTATGAGGTCGAACGATACGTCAAACAGCTCGCTCAATTCCAGCCGAGCGACAGCCTCACAGTCGATTATCAACGAACATTCCAAACGGCGGATGTCACCGCGCGCAGCGACATTGTCGCCACGAACACGGCCACGGGCGACATCGAGATCTACGAAATAAAGGGCGCCTCGAAGGTCAAGCCCGAACATTACGACGACGTAGCCTTTCAGAAAATGGCTGCCGAGGCAATGGGCATGCACATCGCCCGGTGCTTTGTCATCACTATGAACGGCGAATACGTCCGCCAGGGCGAGATCGAGCCGGAGGAGTTATTTACGATCACCGATGTGACAGCCGAGGTCAACGAACGCCTTGAACAGACGGCCCAACAGGCGCGTGCCGCGATCGATTATCTTGAGGGCGTCCCGGTCCCTTCGCTGCTCGATTACTGCGCTGCAAACAAGCTCGCGTGCAAATTCATCACCCTGCACTTTCCCGACCTTCCTGAATACACTGTCTTTGACATCGCAGCTCTAAATAATGACAAACGCCGCAAGCTTCTCGGAGAGGGCATTGTGGATATTGTGGACGTTCCCGACGACTTTCCTCTCTCAGACCGACAGCGAAAACAGGTCGCTGCCGCTCGATCCGGTCAGATAGTGATCGAGCACGAAGCGATCCGTCAGCGGTTGGACGAGTGGGAATATCCGCTGCAATTTCTTGATTACGAGACATTTCAGTATGCGATCCCACAGTTTGACGGCGTCCGGCCGTTTCAGCAGATGTGTTTTCAGTATTCGCTGCATACCATCGACACGCCGGGCGGCCAGCTCCGGCATAGCGAATATCTCGTCCGACCTGACGAGAGCAATCCGCCGCTCGTGCTGGCAAAACACTTGAAGGACGCGTTCTCGGGAGGCATCGGGACGGTGCTTGTCTGGAACGAAAGCTTTGAGAAAGGGCGAAACGAGGAAATGGCGAGCATGTTCCCAGAATTCAAGGAATTCTTTGACGAGGTCAACTCCCGTACCGTCGATCTAATGAGAATATTCAAGGAACGGCTTTACATTCACCCCGACTTCAAGGGCCGCTCGTCGATCAAAAAGGTGCTCCCTGTGCTGTGTCCGCACGTGCCCAAATACTCCGACCTCGGTATCGGCGAGGGCCTGACGGCCTCGATAAGCTGGTTTCGCGCGGTCAAATGGGAATCGATGTCAGACGCCGACCGTGAGCATATCTTTCAGAATCTGCTCGAGTATTGTGAGCTGGACACGCGAGCGATGGTCGATATCTACGAGGTCCTCAAGGCGATCTGACGTGGAGCGAATGTGTAGCCCGTGATCATATACGGGCTTGCGCATCTGTTGTTTTAGAGTTAAAACTTGAGCATTCAGTTCTGCTCAAAAGGAGGAATTTTATGGGACGCAAGATCCTTGCCGTAATCGTTGCATGCATCACATCAATGGCGATCATTATGATCTTTCAAATGATCTCGACCGCAGCGGCACCGGCGCCTCCAAAGAACTTTGAATATATGACAGCCGAGGAGCGCACGACGTATATCACCTCGCTGCCGGCAATGGTTTTCGCCATAGTGCTCGCAGGCTATATCGTGGCCGCATTCGCGGGCGGATTCATTGCACAGAAGATGGGACGCCGATGGAGCGAAGGCCCCTTACTCTCGCTCATCGTCGGACTACTACTGACGGCCGGTGGAATAGCGAACTTCTTTTTCCTTGTGCCCGGGCAACCGATGTGGTTTACGGCGGCCAGCTTGATCTCATACATACCGATGGCCCTGATCGGCTATCGTTTCGCTCGGTCGTAAAAAGACTTGCCGCGAATTACACGAATTACACGAATTAGAAAGACTTCCTGATTCGTGTAATTTGTGTAATTTGTGGCTACTCTCTAGTTCAACCTGTAATAGCGCCAACTCGGTTGAAACTCCCTCGTCACCTTTTGCTTCGTCAAAATTGCCCTGACCATCTCGACCGGGATCGGCCCCTCGTGCAGGATCGCGTCGTGGAATTGCTTGTCGGTCATCTTTTTCGAGCCGACCATATCGCGGTGCAGTTGATAGAACTGCAGCCCACCCATCATATAGGCCATTTGATAAAGGGGCCCGTAATCCCCGCTAAATGACCGCCGAACCTCGGCAAGGGCGTTGTCGCGCTCATGCCCGACCTTATTCACGAGCAGATCCACGCACTGTTCGGGTGTCCAGTTTCCAAGGTGAAAGTTCAGGCTAAAGATGATCCTCGCGGCGCGGTGCGACCGCCAGAATAGGGCACCGATCTTATCCTCAGGTGTCTTTACAAATCCGCGGTCCCAAAGCAGAAATTCCCAATACAACGCCCAGCCCTCGGTATTGAACGGCGTTCTGAAATCGCCGCGATACGGCCGATAACGCTGGGCCATGAATCCTTGCAAGTGATGGCCGGGAATAAGCTCGTGATGCGTTACGGCACGCGCAAAATGCGGATTATTGCCCCGCAGCGACATCAACTTCTGCTCGTGCGTCATTCCGTCGGTCGGATATGCGACCAAGATCGTCTCGCCGCCAAGAAAGAACGGTGCGACAAGCTGCCGTTCCGGCGTCATCATCTCCATTCGCCAGCCGTTGCGGGCAAGCGGCGGCACGGTGACGAGATCATTCTTCTCAACATATTCGATGGCCTCGTACGCAAACTTCTTGATAAGTTCCGGCTGCTTTCCCGGCTCGACGTATTTTTGCTTGACGGCCTCGATGGCCTTCATATAGTCGTCACCGTAGCCCATATCACGCGACACCTTCTTAAACTCCGCGATGCACCAGTCAAACTCCTTATTGGCGATCTGCACTAGCTCCTCAGGCGTGTACGGGATCATCTCGAATTTGAGTTCCTCGATGAGCGCCTCGCGTCCGATCGGATCGCCAATGATCGTCGTCTTGTCGTCAGCCCGAATGCCGACGAGTTTTTCGCTGATGAATGTCTGATACTTGCCCAACGCCTCATCCGCCGCCTTATATGGCGACGAACACCACCATGTAAATGTTGGATCATAAGCGTTGTAAAACGTGAACCAACGTCGGAGCGTGTTGCGAAGCTCGCCAGCGGTTCGCGCCGCTCGGTTCGCGACGGTCCGTTTTGGCTTCGCCGCATTGCCAGCATCGAATGACCTCTGAGTGTCTGCCACCGCCTTTGCAAGGCCATTAAGCAATGCGGCCGACGTTGCCGGATCGAGAAGATCGAGCCGCCGCCGCGCATCCTCAAGATCGCTGATCGTCTTTGCAAACGGTATCAGGGCCGCCATCTCGGCTCCCTGAGCGTCAATGCGAAGCTGGTCTTTGATCTCGTGTTTCAGATAGTTGTCAAACAGGATGTAATCGATCTGTTCATCGTGGTTGAGTTTGTCAAAATCGAGCGATAACAATAGTAATTGATTATCACCGTAGAGCTTCCTCAACCGCTCCGACCTAAACGAACTCGTCGGTGCCGAATAGAATCGATTCAAGATCCCGTGATCCGCATCAAACCGCTCGATGACACCCCGGAGTTTGGATGGAGGATCGTTGAGCGTCGCGAGCTTATCGAGAGCAGGCTGAGCGAACGCGAACGTGCTTAGGAGGACTAACGTCGCCATCGCGCACGCGACAGCCTTAATAGTTGATCCCATATCATTAACTAACCTGTACCAGAGACATTAGAGAAAAGCCGCGACCGAAACCCGGCGTGTCGAGGCGATCTTTGTGCGATTGCGTTTGATGTTATCGATCTCACGGAGGGTTGAAGCGGTCAGATAGCTTTCCCCGCAATGCGGACAAGAAACGACCGGAACATTCTCGATCACCAACAAGCCGGTTCCTTTCCCGTAACTTCGGCTCACATGAATGACCCTGGCTCCTGATTTGCCGCAATTGTCGCAGTTGAATGTTTTAGTTTTCGTATTCATCTTCTTCTCGATAAACGGTAATAACAACCAGCTTTCCCGTAGGTCCAAATTTTGTCACAACTGTGATATCTAAATCATCAAGAGTTTTTCCTGTAACAAGATATTTTGATTCAGTGGTGTTTTCGTCGCGTTGACGCTCAACGATCTCGCCCGTAAGCACGGCGTTTTCAATATCGAGGATCGAGAGGTTGTCGTTTTCCATCTCCTCTTCGCCGTGAGTCGTCATCACATACTCAAGCGAGCGGATCAGTTCACGCATTTTATCGCGTATCCTCTCAAACATTATTCCAGGTTCCGCAAAAAGCTAACACCGTCCACGATCTCGACACAAAAGTTCTCCGCGATCGTCTGCCCGATATCCGACAGCGACTGGCGCGTGCCAAGATCGACGCCGCACGCGGCCGATTCGCCGTAAACCAACAGCGGAACGTATTCGCGCGTATGATCTGATCCGCGATACGTCGGGTCGTTGCCATGGTCGGCGGTCATTATCAGCAAGTCGTCTTCATGCAAAGCATCGATTATTTCCGGCAAGCGCGTATCGAAATGTTCAAGGGCGCGAGCATAGCCTTCGGTATCGCGGCGGTGGCCGTAGAGCATGTCAAAATCAACGAGGTTGCTGAAGATCAACCCGTGAGAGTCGGCATTAAGTGCCCCAATCGTCACGTCGATGATCTGTTCGTTATTCTTTGCCGTTAAGTCCTCCGTAACGCCCAAACCGTCGTAGATCGACGCGATCTTGCCGATACAGACGACGTCAAATCCGGCGTCTTTTAGTTTCGGCAGCAGATTCCCTGCCGGCGGCGGCACGGCGTAATCGTGGCGATTCTCGGTCCGCGTGAAACCGGCGGCGGTTGACCCAAGAAACGGACGAGCTATCACGCGAGCGACCTCATCATCACCGCGAAGGATCTTGCGGGCGATCTCGCATATCTCATAAAGCCGCTCGATCGGAACGACCTCCTCATGAGCGGCGATCTGAAAGACGCTGTCGGCCGACGTGTAAACGATCGGCCTGCCCGTGCGGACGTGCTCTTCGCCGAGTTCCTTGATGATCTCGGTGCCGCTCGCGGGAATATTTCCGAGGATACCCGGAACCGAGGCCTTGGCCACAAATTCACTAATAATTCGATCCGGAAACCCATGGGGAAACTTGGGGAAGCCCTGCTTGAGAATAATTCCCGCCATCTCCCAATGGCCGGTCGTCGTGTCTTTGCCGTCGGATTTCAGCGTGCATTTGCCGAAGTTTCCTATCGGCGAATCAACCGCCGCGAGCCCTTTCAATGGCGTAATGTTCCCGAGGCCGAGCCTTTGTAGGTTGGGAACATCGACGGTGCGCGCCTCGAAAATATGCCCGAGCGTATCGGCCCCGGCGTCGCCCCAATCGGCAGCATCAGGCATCTCGCCGATTCCCGCCGAGTCCAACACCATCAAACAAATGCGCCGAAACCTTAATTCTGTCATGTTTACATTTTCTGTCATTCTCTATTATAATGACACAACTGAGGTAATTGACCTTTTGTTCATTATGATTCAACATTCGACAAAAACCAAAGTCAACGAGGGTGGCCGGATCGTGATCCCGGCAAAGATGCGAAAGGCCCTCGGCATCGAGATCGGCAAGAATGTCACGCTAACGCTGAGAGAGGATTCGTTGGAGATAACCACTCGCGAAAACGCCTTCAAGCGTATCGACGAAATGATGAAGCCCCACATCAAGCCCGGCCGCTCGGTCGTAGATGAGTTGATCAAAGAGAGACGTGAGGAAGCCGCGAATGAATAACCTCGTATTCGATTCGTCGGCCATACTTGCGATCTATTACGATGAGCCGGGCAAACGCAAAGCCCAGGAATTACTCGAAGAGGCCGATCCGATCATCTCATCGGTAAATCTGTGTGAGATTTATACGAAGCTGCTGGAGGACGGACTTGACGCAGGCAAGATCAGCGAATCATTCGACGCCCTCGAGCTCAGGGTCGTCGATTTCGACGCGAGAGGCGCATTGAAAGCGGCTGAATTACGTCGGCGGACGAAACGTCTCGGCCTGTCGCTCGGTGATCGAGCATGCATTGCCTTAGCTATGGAAAATAGCACCGCCGCGGTGACGGCAGATCGAAACTGGCAGAAAGTCAGCAGCTGCGAGATCAAGCTAATACGCTAATTGAGTGGAGCGGTGTATCCCTCACGGGCTCGAACGACCGTGCCCTTTGGTAAGCCGGTCACATCGACGCGTAACTTTCGGTATGTCCCGTCCTTCTTAGTATTCGATGGATAATATGCAAGCGTGTATTTCGTGCCGATCTCGTCGGCGACGCCCTTAAATGCGGCGCGGGCATCGCTGAGATCACCGATCGGGAAAACGCGGCCGCCGGATGCCTTAGCGAGATCGGCCATCTCCGTGTCGGCAAGTTCATAGAGCCGCTTGCTGACGGCCAACCGTTCAAACTCGCCGAGATCGCAGAAGTTCACCGCTCGCTCCATCCCCGGCTTTGCCTTGATGCTGCGATAGTATCGGCGTATTTGAGCACTCGAAAAGCGGATCGCCATCTCGCAACCACCCAGGAGGTTTGATTCAAAAAACTCACGTGTATCGACCTTGATAAAAAAGGTTATCAAGCCGGAACTCTCGATCATCTCCTTCGCCGACTCAAAATCGGCCGCGCTCGCAGAATCCACGCCGTCCGTCAGTGCGACCAACGCTCGGCGGCCACGGAATTCGTCGGACGGCCGATCACCAAAAACCTTCTCGACGATCTGTTCCAGCGAGTCGTAGTATGGCGTGCTGTTGCTGGTGCGGACACGCTCGACAGCGGCCTCAAGCTTCGCGCGCTCCGACGTCAGCGGATTCAGGACCTCACTTATCGAATAAGCCTCTTGCTCGTCTCGCTCGGTCCTGTAGGCAATGATCGCGACGCGATCACCCAAACGCAGCGACCGAATAAACGCTAGCGCTGCCCTCTTTATCAGTTGCAAGTCATTGCGGGCCGAACCCGACGTATCGAGCAGCAAAGCAACCTCGAACGGTTCAGCGGTAGATGAGAAATCCGCGATCTCCTGCCGCTTGCCATCCTCGAAAACGACAAAATTTGTTGCCTTCAGGCCGCGGACCGGCACGCCTGCCGGTGACAACACAGCCAGCGGAACATCGACGATCTGCGTATCGACCTTTATGACGTCGTCGGCTTTCTGATCCTGTGCATGTGCCGAAAAAGGCAAGGCTACTGCGGCGGTGATCAACAAAAATAACAGTCGTACTCGCATTAGTTTGGCGGCCTCATCCGGTTTCTCGTATTGTAACAGAAACGTCAGTTTGCTTTTGTGTCCGGCTTGATAACAATTCGACATCGTGTGTGCTATTATTGACGAAAATTGAGTAGCAAACCGTTCGTTTTCGGCCCGCGTTATTGCCGAAACGACAAGAGGAATTCTGAGATCAATGTTTTCGGGAGAGAAATGATGAAGAAATTGTTTTTTTATGCAGCACTTGTAGCCGTTGCTGCAGCGGCGGGTTTGAACTTTAAGACGGCCGGCGTCATGGCGGAACGTGCATCGTCGGATGACAGAAAGACAGGCACCACGGCGCGTCCTGAGAACACGACGCCGCAGACGCTGCCATTCACTCAGGACTGGACAAATATCGGACTGATAACGGCAAATGATGATTGGGCCAGCGTGCCGGGCATTCAGGGTTTTCTGGGTGACTATACCGCTGCATCGCCGCCCAACGTCGATCCGCGCACGGTGTTGCAGGATATGACCACGATCGACGTGATCGCCAACCAGACCAACCCTGACACGCTCACATCGGGCGGCGTTGCGGAATTTGATACCATCGCAAATCCGGTAGTCGCGCTGAATGGATCAGGAACCGCCGACGCTCCCAGCATCATTCTTTACGTCAACACGACCGGCCAGTCAAATATCCGACTGACCTGTAACCTACGGGACATTGATGCATCTGCCGACAATTCGGCCCAACAGATCAACGTCCAGTACCGCGTTGGTTCGACCGGCGATTTTAGTAACGTACCAGGAGGTTATCTTGCCGATGTTAGCGCAGGACCTAGCTTGACGTTGACGACACCGCTGGCCGTTACGCTCCCGCCGCAGGCTAACAACAAACCTGAGGTTCAGATCCGCATTATGACAACAAATGCGGGCGGCAGCGACGAATGGATCGGCATTGACGACATCAGTGTCACGCCCAACGGCCCGCCTAACACAGCGCGGACCGCGATCGATTACGACGGCAACGGCAAGACTGACTACTCGATCGTTCGCGATGAAGGAACATTCGTCTGGTACACGACGCTGAACGGGGGCACCGGAGCCTCGTCGGGAACGCAGTGGGGCATTAAGGACGATCAGTTGGCACCTGCCGACTATGACGGCGATGGCAAGACCGACATAGCTGTCTGGCGGCCAAGCCCCGGCAACCCGCTGGCCTACTTCTACATTCTCCAGAGCTCGACCGGTACTTTTAGAGTTGAACAGTTTGGGAGCTCAGTTGGCGACGACCCGGCCATCGTCGGTGACTACGACGGTGACGGAAAGGCCGATCTGGCAGTTTTCCGTAGAGATGGTACGGCCGCCGATCCGTGCGGCGTTGACAAATCCGTTTGGTATTATCGTCCGTCGGGAACGCCGGGCGCAGATTTCACGGCCGTTTGCTGGGGCCAGATCGGTGATACTCCGACCGGCGGTGATTTCGACGGCGACGGGAAATTTGACTTTATGGTCCGTCGAAATTTGGGCGGTAACGGCGTGTTTTTCCTGCTCCGCTCTTCGGACGGCGGTTTTGAAGCGATCTATTGGGGACGACAAGATGACACCATCGCACCGGGCGACTACGACGGTGACGGAAAATACGATCTTGCCGTCGGCCGTCTCAACGGGTCCGATGGCGAATTTTACATCCTTGAGCGAGACGGCGGCGGAACAGGTGCGGTCCCGTACGTATTTGGCAACATAGACGGAAATGTCGATAATCTCGCCCAGGGCGACTACGATGGTGACGGAAAGCAGGATGTTGCAGTCCTTAAGCTGTCTGGCGCGCCGGGCCCGGCATTCATCATCCGCAGATCCAGTAACGCGGCGATCGATTACTTCCCGTTCGGACAGGCCGGCGACTTTCCGGCCGCAGCGTGGAACGAAACCTGCGGCGGCGGCTGCTAAGGGGCAGATTCGATGAACCAGGAGGCCGGTGAGCGATCGCCGGCCTTTTTCTTGCGCAAAGGGGCCTTTATTGACACGCGAGCAAAACTCGTAGAGAATCATCGTATCAGGCTAAGATAGACTGTTATTTTTCTTGACTGTTACAAGGAGGAAACTTGGATGATATATGCTCAAGCACCGATCAGAAGGGCCATCTTAGTCCTGGCCATCATCATAATTGCGGCGTTCATCGTTGTATCGCCATGGGTAGGAGCAGGTGAGGCTGCGGGCATCTCACCCGCCATTGACGGTGAAGAACCCCCGAGGATCGGCTTCCCGGCCAATCCGGGGAGCCTTGGAGCGATCCCGGACGGCGGCGCTGGTTGCGACCCTTCGCCCGGAGCACCTTTAGACGTCACATTTACCGTCTCGGGCGTTTCCGCGGCTCCGACGAGTGTCTCAGTGAGCGCGACCCTCAGCCATACGTTCGTCGGTGACGTTAGCGCAACGCTTATCGCGCCCAACAGCACAAGCCTCGTGGTCTTCGCCCGGACCGGGGCGACTACGGCGAACGGAACCGGCGATTCTTCCAATGTCGGCGGCACCTACTTCTTTGCGGATACAGCCACAGCCTCGCCAAGCGGGGGCTGGTGGCAGGAAGCTTCATCTCTTAACTCAACCGGTGTAATGACGCCCGGCACCTATCGCTCTACCGCTGCCGGCGGGGCTGGCCAGGTGAATCCGGCACCGCCGACGAGCCTTAACACTGCCTTTAGTGGTGTAAGTCCCGAGGGCACCTGGACGCTCAGGTTTACTGATGGCTGCCAACAAGATACAGGCAGTGTCACGGCGGCGCTGCTCACTCTCAACGGCACGGGCTCGAAGCACGTCGTGGACATGAATGGCGACGGCCGGACGGACTGGAGCGTCGCTCGCGGTATCGGCGGCGGCCCGCCCGAGCAGCGCGCGTGGTTTACCAAGTTTAACGGCGTTGCCGGTACCCAGGTCGACGTCTTTGGTTTAGCATCCGATTTGGTGACCCCTGCGGATTTCGACGGAGACAAGAAAACGGACGTTGCAGTTTGGCGACCTGACCCCGTTGCTGCTTTCTTCTATGTCATGCGCAGCCAGACTTCGACCTTTCAGGCGATACAGTGGGGCATCACGGGTGACGACCCAACCGTCGTAGGAGACTATGATGGCGATGGCAGAGCAGATGCTGCGGTCTACAGGGCAGGTGCTTCTGCCGGCCAGCAGAGCTTCTGGCACATCTTAAAGAGCTCGAACGGCGGCTATCTGCCTATCCAATGGGGCCAGAATGGCGACTTTTTAGCTCCAGGGGATTACGACGGCGACTACCGCCAGGACGCGGCCATCCAGCGTGACGCGGGCGGTGGATCTGCGATATTCTTCATTCGCTTCGCTAATGGCACTTTCTCGCAAACCGTTTTCGGCACGCCGACGGACTTTATCGTCCCCGGCGATTATGACGGTGACGGCAGAACTGACATCGCAACTGTGCGTGGAATAGCTGGGCAGATCAACTGGTTCTACGATCCGAGTTCGATACCGGGGACACAGGTCGTGCAGACGCTATTTGGCGTTTCCGGTGACGCCCTGACGCCCGGCGACTACGACGGCGACGGGCGTACCGATCAGGCGGTCTGGCGACAAAACCCCACGCCGGGGCAATCAGCGTTCTTTGTGAATGGCTCCTCAGGTGGTTTCTTTGCATTCCCATGGGGGGCATGGAACGATTATCCCGTGGCAGGCTATGTGTACTGACCCGTAAGGGATCGGCAGCATAAGAATATCTATTGAGCAGGCCCCGATTTTTTGGACTTGTCAGACACAAGGAGTGAACGACCATGGCCGACATCCATACTGCGATCAGGAGAATGGTCCTGCTCGCTGCGTTAATATCAATAACTGTTTTTGTGGCGGCGACTTCCTGGACCGGTTCCGGCCCGGCGATCTCGACCGAGGCTGCGACTCTACCAACTCAACCTGACGGCGGCGATGCACCGGCGGTCACATTCCTCGCCAATCCGGGCACGCTGGGTGCGATCCCCGACGGCGGCTCCCCTTGCCCGTCGACCGGGCTAGCCAGGGATGTGACGTTTACCGTTTCAGGGTTTACCGGAGGCGTCAATACCGTTGAAGTTCGAATGAGTTTCGTCCCTGCACACACGTTTGCCGGCGATGTCACGGCCATACTATTTGCACCGAACGGTGCGAACCACATCCTTTTTGGACGCACGGGAGCAACCAGTGGGGACGCCTTTGGGGACAGCAGTGACCTATCCGGTTATTATCTTTTTACCGACTTCGCCGTCAATCAACCCAGCGGCGGGTGGTGGCAGGAAGCGACGGTACGCGGAAGTACCGAGACCCTGTCAGACGGAAGCTACCGGACAACCGCTCTCGGCGGGGCGGGTCAAACTAACCCAGCGCCCTTTACTGCCCTGAGCGCTCCTTTCAGCGGTGCTGCTATTCCGAACGGCACCTGGACGCTGCGTCTTACCGACTCATGTGGTAGCGATACCGGAAGTATCAACTACGCCGAGCTAAGGATCAACACGGGCCCGCAGCACATCGTGGACATGAATGGCGACGGCAGGACCGACTGGAGCGTCGTTCGTAATATCGGCGGCGGTCCGGGCGGGCAGGTGGCTTGGTTTACCGTATTTAGCGGGGTCGGCGGCGGACAAACTGACGTTTTTGGCAGTGCGACGGACTTCTTCGTTCCTGAAGATTTTGACGGCGACAACAAGACCGACGTAGCAGTCTGGAGGCCAAACGCTGTGGCCGCATTCTTCTACATCATGCGGAGCTCAACCTCGACATTTCAGGCGATCCAGTGGGGCATCACCGGCGACGACCCGACGGTGATAGGTGATTATGATGGTGACGGTAAGGCCGACGCCGTCGTATATCGCGCCGGGGCATCGGCAGGTCAGCAGAGCTTCTGGCACATACTGCAGAGTTCGAACGGCGCCTATCTGCCAATTCAGTGGGGACAGAACGGTGACTTTGTCGCTCCGGGGGATTATGACGGCGATGGCCGGATGGACGCGAGCGTGCAGCGGAATGCCGGCGGAGGATCGGCGATCTTCTTCACCCGTTTTTTCAACGGCAGCTTTACGCAGATTGTGTTTGGAACGCCAACAGACGTCGTCGTACCCGGCGATTACGACGGCGATGGCAAAACCGACCTTGCCGTCGTTCGCGGCGTGTCGGGCCAGATCAACTGGTTCTACGATCCCAGCTCACAACCGGGGACGCAGATCGTGCAGACGATCTTTGGGTCGTCCGCAACCGACTTTCCGGTGCAGGGCGACTACGATGGTGACGGACGGACCGATCAGGCAATCTGGCGGCCGAGCGCGCTGCCAGGGCAGTCGGCATTCTTCGTTAATGGTTCTTCTACTGGATTTTTCGCGTTTCAGCACGGTCAGAACGGCGACTATCCTGTTGCAAACTACAACTCGCATTGATCCAACGGATCGAGGCATCAAAAAAGGCTGGGCACCGCTGCCCAGCCTTTCTTTTTCTATTGATCATCCGATCAGACGTATTTATCGATGACCCTCGCTATCGCCTCGCGAGTAACCGCTCCGACAATACGTTCCTGCTCCTGGCCGCCCTTAAAAAGGATCAGTGTAGGAATTCCTCGAATGCCGTATTGCTGCGGCACGTTTGGGTTCTCGTCAACGTTCATCTTGTAAACGCCCGCCTTGTCCTTGTATTCCTCGGCGATCGCTTCAACCGTCGGAGCGATCATCCGACATGGGCCGCACCATTCGGCCCAAAAATCGACCAAAACCGGTTTGTCCGAACCGATCACGTCGGTACTAAAGTTTGTATCTGTAACCTCGTTTGCAAAGTGTGCCATCCAAATTTCTCCTGATCTTGAATTATTGCGTTCCTAAATTTTAACTAATCACTCACCAATTGTCGCATCCGGTTAATACCGAACGACGATCTTGCCAAAATGCGAACTCGCAGCCATATACATCAACGCCTCTTTCGCCTCGTCAAAGTCGAAAGTCCTGTCGATCACAGGCCGCATTCCCGATGAAGATATCTTCGCATTCATGTCCTCAAACATCCTCCGCGAGCCAATAAAGATGCCCTGCACGCGAATTCCCTTCATAAAGATCGGTATAGGATTAAATCCGCCGGACGTATCCAGTGCACCTATCAAAGCGATGTGGCCGCCGACGCGAACGGACTTGACCGACCGCGTCAGAGTTCCCGTACCGCCGACCTCGACAACGTGATCTACGCCTCGGCCGTCGGTCAGGTCAAGCACGGCGTCGTCCCAATTCTCGGTCTCGCTATAATTGATCGTCTCATCGGCACCAAGCTCACGAATGCGGGCAAGCTTTTCATCCTTGCTCGACGTGGCGATCACTTTCGCTCCGAGCAGCTTCGCTATCTGCACCGCAAATACCGAAACGCCGCCGGTCCCAAGCGTCAGCACTGTTTCGCCGGGCTGCAAGTTACCTGAAACGACCAGCGAATTCCACGCAGTCACCGCTGCACAAGGCAGCGTAGCGGCCTCCTCGAACGACAAATAATCGGGGCACGCGACCAGCGCTTCCTGATCGAATACCGCGTATTCCCGCAGCACACCATCGGCACGGCCCGCACC
>JAGOWF010000037.1 GCA_018060305.1 Pyrinomonadaceae bacterium | reverse complement strand
GCATTGATTTGGAATTTGGAATCTGGAACTTGGAATCTCCTATGGGCCTCCTCCGCAGCATTCTTATAAGATTGAAGCTCGCCGATCTTAGTGCAGAACGCACTCCGATCAGCGTGATGCTGCTTGACGATGACGAGCGACGGCATCGCTGGTTTCAGAAGCGATTTGCCGGCGACGACCTTGAGATAGCAGCTACGGTCGAAGAGGCCAGAGAACTGCTCACAGGCGGCTCTTACGATGCGATCTTTCTCGATCACGACCTGCTTCCGCACCATTATGAGTCAAATGACCACGATGATGTTGCCAACACCGGCTACGCCATCTGCGAATTTCTGAACGAGCGTGCCGACCTGCAGCGCGCGGCTACGATCATCGTCCACACGCGCAACGCTGATGCCGCCATTCCGATGGTTACAAAGCTAAGGGAAACGGGAAGGAATGTCGAATACTGTGCCTTTCCGATGCTCGATCTCAAGATCAAAAACTACTGGAAACGCTAACCGATAAACCGCAACAGCAGCAGAGCTACGATCAATATCACGAAAAGCTTGGCGAGGATGACTATCGTCTTCATTGCACGCTGATGCCGCGGGTCAGGACGTCGGCGGTCTTTTTCGTTCGGTCTAGGACATCATTACGGTCACCCAGTTCGACAACACTGAGGCTGTAGGGAAGCAGAGCGTTCGTCGCCGACAGTAATGTGACCGCGATATCACCGGCATTGCCTTGGCGAAACGCGCCCTTGCTCTGGCCTTCGGCGATCACGCCGGCAATTATCCGGGCCTCTTCAGCAAAATAGAGTTTTCGTCGTTCGAGCAGTTGTGGCCTGACAGCGGCCAGCAGCTCGTTCACGCTCTGCGAATAATGCTGCACGCTGTCAAATCGAAACAAAACCCGCTCGATCAGCATCTCCTTAAGCCGCCTCTCCGCCTTGCCCGGTTTGGCGGCAATAATGCGCAGATTTGCCCTGAGGCGGTCGATGATGCGGTCGATGTGGGATAGGGCGATCTCTTGCTTGCTCGAAAAGTGAAGGTAAACGCTTCCCTTGCCGATACCGACCTCCTGAGCGAGATCCTCGATCGTCATTTTCTTATAGCCATAGCGTGCGAGCAGTTTGTCTGTCGCGTCGAGTATCGCCTGGCGTGTCGTGGTTTGTGGAACTGCGTCTCTCATATATGACCAATGACCGAAACCGTCATGTGGTCAATGATAACGTGAACGGCCATAAGAAGCAACAACGGATTTAGCGGACCAGCACAGAACAATGGCCGAAACGCAAGCCGATTTCCTTCTTTTCGGCGTAATCCGCTAAATCCGTTGTTTCTGCCTTAAAAGTACTTCCGTCCGCGCAGTTCTTCGGGCATCAGGTCGCCATCCGGATCGTTGCCCTCGTCCTTGCCGTAACCGAGATCCTTCATCAGGCGCGTCGGCGCGTTGCGGATTTTCATCGGAACCGGGAGATTGCCGAACTTCTTTGCGTCATCGATTGCTTTGCCGATGGCTTCGGTCGTTGAGCGGTCTTTGGCTGCGTTCGCGAGATAAGCGACACCGTGGGCGAGATTTAGGACGCATTCGGGCAGCCCGATCGTCTCGACCGCGCGGAAAACTTCGTTCGCCACCACCAACGCCGTCGGCTGTGCCAAGCCGATATCTTCTGACGCGAAAATGACCATTCGCCGAGCTATGAACTTTGGATCCTCGCCCGATTCGAGCATTCGGGCAAGATAGTAGATAGCTGCGTCGGGCCGCGACGCACGCATCGATTTGATAAATGCCGAGATGACGTTGTAATGTTCCTCGCCGCGTTTGTCATATCGCAGGAATTTAGACTGGAGCGTTTCCTTGAGTGTCTCGACCGTGATCTTATCGTAAAGCTCCGACGTATTCTCGATCATAGTGATGGCCTGACGGGCGTCGCCGTTTGCCATCTGGACTAGCCAGTCCTTCGCTTTGTTACCGAGCTTCTTCCCCGTCCGGTCAAGGATCGCCGCCATCTCATCGTGCGCGAACTCATTCAGCACGAAAACGCGCATTCGCGACAAAAGGGCCGAGATCACCTCAAAGCTGGGGTTCTCGGTCGTAGCGCCGATCAGCACCAGTTCGCCGCTCTCGACGAACGGCAGCAAAAAATCCTGCTGCGCCTTGTTGAATCGGTGTATCTCGTCCAGAAAGAGCACGGTCGGCCGCCATCCGTCAGACCGCGGGGTGCCAGCCTGCTCTTGCAAGTCAGACGGAGGCAGGCTGCCTGCGTTCCGGCCAGCGGCTACTATTTTCCGTATGTCATCCTTTCCCGCTGAAACTGCCGAAAGCTCATAGAATTCAGCATTTATCGCCTTTGCATAAATACGCGCGAGCGTAGTCTTGCCCGTCCCCGGCGGCCCCCACAGCAGGAACGAAAACACATGCCCTTGCTCGATGGCGAGTCGCAGTGGCTTTCCCTCGCCGACCAGATGAGTCTGCCCTACAAACTCATCCAGCCGCACGGGCCTGATCAAACTAGCCAACGGCTCCATAGCGAAAGGATAGCGGCTGATAACTGAAAACGGAAAACGGTCAACGCGTCCCCGCGTCGGAACGCGGGCACCTTGAGACCTAAGGCGGGCCAGAGATGATTCTCCAGCCCGTCCTTTGTTAGTTCCTTTCTGATCCGTTTTTATCCGCGCGATCCGCGGCCAATTCTTTCCTAACACCCTGCATAATTCCGTGCTATGATGGCGGGCAGTTCTATTGTCGTTACAATTAGAGCGGTATTACGCGATGGTATCCCAAATCGCAGCCGTATTTGTTCTCGCAATCGCATTTCTGGCGGCGGGCATTGACAGCTATGCCGCGACGCTCGTCGTAACAAAAACCGCCGACACCGCCGACGGCATCTGCGACGCCGACTGCAGCCTCCGCGAAGCCGTTGCCGCCGCCGCGAGCGGCGATACCGTTGTTTTCTCGCCGCTTTTTAACTCGCCCCACACGATCACTTTAACCCTCGGTCAGATCGCCATCACAAAAAACCTGACGATTACCGGCTCCGGTCGAGATCTTTTGACTGTGAGCGGCAATAACGCCAGCCGGATTTTTCAGGTATCGGGCGGAGTGTCGGTGATTATGAACAGCATGAAACTGACTAATGGAAAGGCTTCGAACGCCGGAGGTGTCGGGGTTGTTGGCAGTTCCTTAGACCTTAGAAACGTGATCATTAACAACAATCACGCTAACGACCCAGGCTTCGGTAGCGGCGGAGGAATTCTTATCAATGTGGGAACATTGACTGTGACCGATTCGACAATCAGCAGCAACACCGCCTCGGGAGGTATCGGGGGTGGAATCTATGCGTTGAATGCCGCCGTCAGTGTGATGGACTCTTCAATTGTATCAAACAACGGCAGTGCTATTTATGGGAGCGGGAATATGAGCATCGTCGTGGATCGGACGCAAATGATAGGCAATACGGGTTCCGCCGTCCAAAAGATTGGTGGGTCCACAACCCTGCGAAACTCGATCGTTCAAAATAATGGCGGGGGAGTCGGTGGCAGTTCCTCAGTTCTCACGATTGTTCGATCAATAATCTCTGACAATCATAGCGGAGGAGTTGGGAATTCTGGAACAACAACGATCACAAATTCGACGATAAGAAATAACACCAACGATCAATTCGGTGGAAAAGGTGGCGGTATCGGCAATACGGGCACAATGTACATTCTCAATACATCGATTATCAACAATACTGCTTTTGAGGCGGGTGGAGGAATCTACAATGTTCTTGGTCATCTATACCTGACGAATTCGACTGTTAGTGGAAATTTTGTGATCAATGGAACCGGTAACAGCCCATGTCCGGGCGGTGGGATCGCCAACATATGGAATGAAACGAATCCAGGGGCAACCGTTGTCTTGACCAACTCAACTGTAGCCAGTAACTGCGCTCAGGGAAAAGGCGGTGGCATCTGTAATCAATCCAGGGGCACCCTCACCCTTCGCAATTCGATCATCGCTCAAAACACCGGCACGACCGGTGCGGATGTTTCGGGAATTGTCATCTCTGAGGGCAATAACCTTATCGGCAGTACTTCTGGAAACTCAGGATGGGTCGCGACCGACCTGCAAAATGTAAACCCTCAGCTGGCGCCTCTCGGGAACAATGGCGGCGCGACATGGACACACGCCCTGCTGCCAGACAGTCCGGCGGTAAATGGGGGCAACAATCAACTGGCGCGAAATCCGTCTGACAATTCGCTACTCGTCTTCGATCAGCGCGGGAAGCTTTTCGCGCGATTTATCAACGGCAATGTCGATATCGGCGCCTATGAGGCTAATTACGCAGCGGCACCGGTCGCAGTAGGCGGCAGAGTGCTCGTGAACACGTTTGGACGAGGCGTATCAAAGGCCTATATATCTATCACAGACACGGTAGGGAATGTTCGCTACACCCAAACAAATCCTTTTGGCTATTACAGGTTTATTGATCTCTTGCCCGGAACAACCTATACAGTTCGGGTTCTACATAAGTCCTATCAATTCGACTCGCCACAGGTTGTCACGATAGATCAGCCCCGTGACAACCTCGATTTCGTGGCCACTGGGCATTGAGCGGCTGAAGCCGCATAGGAGGGAATTCTGTGAGAAAGAGTGCAACTTGGACAGTGCTCATTTTGGGCATCCTGATAGCCGTGTTTGCGGTCTCGTTTCGTCTCACGAGCAACGGATCTTACGATCCTGCATTGAGTTCGGAGATAGATGATAATACGAAGCCCACCATGGGCCGGGCAATGTTTGAATGGCGAATGCTCCCTTGGCTGGACGAGAACGGCGATATTCCTGAGGGTGCCTTGACAGAGGCTTTGCAGGCAAGGGACGAATATCTGCAGTCCGGGCTCGATTCAGACGGTTTCGGGGAGATCCCTGCCTCGCATCTGACATGGGTTTCGCGGGGACCTGATAATGTCGGCGGACGGACACGACAGATGATCGTCCATCCTACCGATTCCGACATACTATGGGCTGCATCGGCCGGCGGCGGCGTCTGGAAGAGCTTTGATCGCGGCGATCACTGGCTTCCGATGAATGGGAACCTGCAGAATTACATCGTAAGCTCTTTGACGCTCGATACCAATCCGCCTCCACAAGGTCCTCCTACCTATCAAACGATGTATGCCGGGACAGGAGAACTCGGCTATAACGGCGGCGGAATCTTTAAGTCCACCGATGAGGGCACAACATGGACGCTGCTCGGGAGTACCGATCCGAGGCTGGCAGGTAATTCGCATTGGGCTAGCGTAAACCGGATATCGATTAAACCAGGGGACAGCCAAGTTCTCCTTGCTTCAAACAACAGCGGAGTCTGGCGCTCGACTAATGGAGGCGTAAACTGGTCGCCGGAACCAACCGCCCTAGACTCAGGGTCCCGGTATGTTTCGTTCGATCCGAACGACGGAACCAAGGCTGTGGCTGAAGTGGTTGAGATGGTCGGGCTCGATCCAGTGCCGACCGCAAAGTACATGTACTTGAATCAAGGACAACCGACATGGGCCACCGCTCAGAGAAGGATTGGTCCCGCCGGTGCCTATGTCCCATTCGCTTTGCCGGACGGCCACCGCATAGAGTTTGCCTTTAAACCGAACGAATCCAATGTCGTGTATACATTGAATCGTTTCAGCGGAAACCCTGCGAAGGCCGAGGTGAGCCGCTCCACTGATGGCGGACATCACTTTACGCGCATGCGGACGAATCTTCCCCCGGGAGAGGAAAACGGCATCGGAGTGTCGGCATGGGCAGCGGCTGTTTGGGCGTCACCGACAGACCCAATGACCGTCGTGGTCGGAGGCATGGGGCACCTCTTTCGAAGCATCGACGGAGGCGATAATTTTGTCCGTATCTCGGACGGAAACATTTTCGTGGGAGAGCAGCCTCATGTCGACCAGCACTGTCTTGTTTCGGACCCGCAACAGCTAGAGAGAGTCTATTCGTGCAACGACGGCGGCGTCTACAGAGCCGAGAATATCTACAACGCAAGCACTACAAGCGGTTGGGAAAATAAAAGCCGAACATATCGCACGAGCCAATATAACGCAGGCGTCGGTGGCATCCTGAATCCCGGCGGCGGTCAGTTGCCGATCAACGTAATTTACGGGGGCACCCAAGACAACGGAACAATGCGCTCAACCGTGGCGGATCAGGACGCCATATCGACGATTGGAGGCGACGGCGGCTTCGCGGCAATCGATGCCGACGCATCACACTGTTATGGGTCGTTGCCTGGTCTGCTAGTATATTGAGGAAATTGCGGAGTAAATCACCTAACGTATCCTATTTTTCGTGGGATTGGTGCTCATCCATGGTTCGGCGTCGAGGGTACGAATGCGCTCATAGATGAGCTGCACGGAGGCTCCAATCCCGTAGCCCCTTTTGTAATCGACCCTAATGATCCCAACAGGATCATTGCTGGAGGCCTGTCGTTATGGCGGACGAATAATGCACGGGAGACGCGCTGGGAGACGCACGGGCCCGCATGGTTCTGCATACGGGGCCCCGCTGGTGGCCCTTGCCCGGTTCCTAATCCATCAGGGTCGCCGACGCCTACACCTCCTGGAGCTTTCCCCGTAAGCGCGATCGCAGTCGCACCCGGGTACTCGAATATTATTTGGGTCGCTTACAACAACTGGACGGTTTTCAAAACTACGAACGGTCTCGATGCGACACCGACGTGGACCCAGATCACACCATCGCCTGGTCCATCCCCAGAACCACTCAACGCGTTTATCACGCGCATAGTTATCGATCCAAACGACCCCGATATTGTGTATGTGGCCAAGGGAGCTGTAGCGAATAATCTGATCAAGACAGTTAACGGCGGCGGTACGTGGACTGATATTACGGGTCCGTTGCCCGTGAACGGCGGACTGCCTGATAACATACCGATCCGGGGAATTGCAAGACATCCGAACGATCCTGACAGGTTGTATGCGGGGACGGAGATCGGATTATTTTCGACGGAAAATGGTGGTGCCACCTGGCAGACAGAGTTGGCCGGCCCGGCAAATGTATCTGTAAGCGAGGTGACCTTTATTCGCGGATCAACGACTCTCCTTGCCGCGACCTATGGACGAGGAGCGTGGACGGCTGAGACGGAACCGGCGCCGGCGCCGAACTTCATACCGTTTGACTTTGACGCGGATGGCCGATCCGATGTAGGCATATTCCGTCCAAGCGACGGCACTTGGCGTGTCCGCCGGTCGCGTGACGGCTTTTTGGAGACGCAATTCGGTGCCGACGGCGATGCAGTCGCGGCAGAGGACTATGACGGTGACCAAAAAGCTGATCTGACCGTTTTTCGTGCGACGGAAGGGGCGTGGTATCGGTTGAACAGCAGCGATGGCTCTTTTCACGCCAGTTATTTTGGTATCAATGGCGATATTGTTGTTCCGGCTGATTATGACGGAGACGACCTTGCTGATGAGGCCGTGTTCCGTCCCTCGGACCAAAATTGGTATATAGACCTTTCGACGACCGGTTTTACGACGGTGAATTGGGGACTTGAGGACGACCTGCCTGTTGCCGCCGATTTTGACGGTGATGACCATGCCGATGTCGGAGTATTTCGACTAAAGGACGGGGTTTGGTATTTGCTGACGACCGGCAACGGCTATGAGTATTATCAGTTTGGAATGGACGGCGATATGCCGGTAGCGGCGGACTATGACGGCGACGCCCGCGCGGATGTAGCCGTGTGGAGACCGAGCAACGGGGATTGGTGGTTCCTGAATTCGAGCGGTGGCATTACGGCCCGACATTTTGGCCAAGAGGGCGATATTCCTGTTCCGGCGGACTATGATGGCGACGGCCTTTCAGACATCGCTGTGTGGCGCCCAACGAATGGCAATTGGTATTTACTCAATAGCCGCTCTGGAGTCTACGTTTTTGAATTTGGGGCGCAAGGCGATGTTCCGGTTCCGTCATATGTGCTCAATCGGGACGCTGCGCGAATTGCGCCGATTGGCCCGAACGCAAGCGTACCGAAAATCGATGCGCCGACGACTGAGTGGTTTGCGACCGGAATCCCGCAAGAGCGATTTGCCCGAAAAACATTCAAGCCGGGCAGCATCCCCGGCATCTCTGACTCGAATAAAATTCGCAAGCTGCTAGGCCAACCACCTCGACGAGGTAACTAGAGTAGGGCCTGGGAAGGCGAGAAACCGTAAGTTGCTAACTCTGCTAATAACATCAGTAGCGTGAGAATCTTTTATGAACACATAAACAACATCACCGCCGACATCAATAACATCAAGAGTGTCAAGATCATCAGCAGGGCCAGTTAGGAGCGGTCGGACAAACGGTCGGTTTGGGTGAGAAAATTGGTTTCGCGGATTGTATTCCACTGGGGGCAAAAGTGCATTCCACTCGGGGTGTTTTGCCATTCCACTGGGCCTAAATTCGCCACCACCGGCCTGTTTTTTCATACAATATCGAAATTCAGCCAAAAAAGCTCTTTTTCCGACAAAATACAAAAATGCGCGCTGACCGTCCACCTGCGCGCGTCCGCAAATGTGTACGAGAGAAGAGACTATCGAGATGTCGAAAGGGAAGTGGTGGCCAGGGACGGGGTCGAACCGCCGACACGCGGATTTTCAGTCCGCTGCTCTACCAACTGAGCTACCTGGCCGCAACTGCGTCCGATACGTGACCGGACGCGAATTTGTAAGTGTAAATAAGCGGTTTTGTGTTGTCAAATCGGTCGTCTGCTCGGCAATTGATGAATCTCAGACAGCAGGCTATAATCGTGAGGAAGTTTATGAATAAGGTAGTAATTCTATTAGTTTGTGCCGTTGCGGGAGTTGCCGCTGCGTGTGGAGATGGTAGTTCAAACAACGCTGCGACCAACACCAACATGGCCCCGCAGGAGATCAAGATCGATCCGGCGAATATGCCGCCAGGACTCTCGACTACGCCGCTGCCGATGACCGGCACGCCGATCCCGGGCATACCGACCAACGGAAATATTATCGTTCCAAAAGGGACGAAACCGACGCCGGGGATTCCAAGCGAAAAAGAGCTGAAAAAGGGCCTAAAACCAAGCACGACATCGACACCAGGAATACCGTCGCAGGAGCAGATCCGCAAGATGCTTAATCAGGCAAATACCCAACCCCCCGTGAACGGCGCTCCTCCGATGATGAAGAGCAACCGCAAACTCGGCGGCAAGCCGTAAAGACGAATTCACCACAAAGGCACTAAGGGCACAAAGGATACGAACGTAAAAGGGGAGAGGTCAGAGTATGACCCGCTTTATTCCGTTCTTTAAAAGAGCGACGTTAAAGTTGATCAGCAGGCCGAGTCGATTTCCCGTGAGCTTAAGGTAAGTCATCAACTGGGCCTGATGAATCGGTAGAATCGCTTCGACGGCCTTAACCTCAACGATCAAGAGCTGCTCAACCCAGATATCAAGCCTTAGATCTGCGTCGAGTTTAACACTATCGTAAACGACCGGAACGGCGACTTGCCGTTCAAACTCTAAACCAGATTTCTGAAATTCGTAGCACAGGCATCGCTCATATATACTCTCGATCAGTCCCGGGCCGAGTTCTTTGTGAACTTTCAACGCAGCGCCGATAACACGGTGAGACAATTGTTCAACCCTTTCGGGAACTTGCGCAAAGCCCTCAGCCGCCGATGAACCATTCATGACAAGAATTCTTCCTTGTATTCCTTTGTGCTCTTCGTGTCTTAGTGGTTAAGTTCCTGCCGCAGCCGTTTCAGTTTTTGTAAAGCCTAAAGCTGTCTTTACGTCGTGCTCGATTCGGTCGAGCAGGTCTGAATTCTCCTTGAGCATCGCCTTGACGTTATCGCGGCCCTGGCCGAGGCGTTCGCCTTTGTAAGAGAACCATGCGCCGCTCTTTTCGACGATGTTGTGATTAACAGCGAGGTCGAGCAGATCGCCCTCGCGCGAGATGCCTTCGCCGTACATAATGTCAAACTCTGACTCGCGGAACGGCGGCGCACACTTGTTCTTTACGACCTTCACCCGAGTTCGGTTACCGACGGCCCGATCGCCGTCTTTGATCGCACCGATGCGGCGAATGTCGAGCCGCAGGCTGGCGTAGAATTTCAGGGCCTTGCCGCCGGTTGTCGTCTCGGGCGAGCCGAAGAAAACACCGATCTTCTCGCGAAGCTGATTGATAAAGACAAAACAGGTGCGCGAATTCGACACGATCGCCGTTATCTTACGCAAGGCCTGCGACATCAGCCGCGCCTGAAGGCCGGGCAGGCTGTCGCCCATTTCGCCATCGAGTTCTGCCCTCGGCACAAGCGCCGCGACCGAATCGATCACGATCACGTCAACGCTGTTTGACCGCACGAGCGTCTCGGCGATCTCGAGCGCCTGTTCGCCCGAGTCAGGCTGAGAGATCAGCATGTCGTCGATGTTAACCCCTAGCTTCGTCGCGTATTCCGGGTCCATCGCGTGTTCGGCATCAATGTATGCGCAGATGCCGCCGGTCTTTTGGGCCGATGCGACGACTGACAGAGCCAGCGTCGTCTTGCCTGAGCTCTCAGGCCCGTAAACCTCAACGATACGTCCACGCGGAAATCCCCCAACGCCTATCGCCGCGTCCAAACTGAGGCAATTCGTAGATATCGCGCCCGCCTCCTCATGCGGCTTCTCGCCGAGCCGCATGATCGCGCCCTTGCCAAATTTCTTCTCGATCTGCAGCAGCGCAGACTCGATCGCTTTTCCTTTGTCCATATTCATTTGTGATGATTCTCCGCTCATTTGTTCGCTCCGTGTGGCAGATGCCATGTGAGATCAGGCTAGCACGGGAACGGCTGGAATGCAAGCCCGTTGCACTACTGCAACGCATCCACGCTCTGTCGCCCGGTCAGTTGCGAGGAAGTCTAGTCCATTGGCCATCGATTATCAAGGGCGGCAAAGGATCGCTTTCATGCTGTGCACAGACCTTGTGCGCTTGACACCCAGAGCGAAAGGCATATAATCATTGCGAAATTAAGAATTTTAAGTGTCCGCGAGTGGCAAGAGCAGAGAATTCTGTTTCGTGCCGATTTGCTAATAGGTTTTAACCCATTTTGTCACAAACAAGAGGAGGAGTGTTCCATGTTTAGATCGAAGAAATCGTTGCGTGCGGTCGTAATACTGAGCGCGCTTATCGCAGTTGCAAGTTTTGCTGTGGCTGCGCCACTGGGTGGTTGGGGTTGGCTCACACAAGGTGCCGCCGCCATCGGATTCCCGGGAATGGTTAGCAGAATTGCGGATGATCCAGCCGGACGGAGCGTATCTGACGCTGGCGGAATCTTCACAAACGATACCGGAATCGGTAACGCCGGACTCGGCTCCCCAGAACTTGGACAGACGCTGATGCCGATCGGTGCACAAACCGGGACGTTCAATGGGAATATTCGCGGCTACTTCTTTACGGCGCCCGTTAATTTTAATATCGTGGGCCTCCGCGTTCCCACGGATCAAGCTGGCAACCAGAGCATAGCCGTGGTCAGGTTTAATACTCCTCCGCCGGTCTTTAGTATGACGACTAATGACTTCACCACGCTATTTTTGACGCAGAGCAACGCCGATCCGGGAATCCTTCCTGTCAATATACCGGTGCAGACCGGTGATATTATCGGAGTGCTGGGATACCGGGGAACGACGAATTCTTACACGAATGTAAACGCTAGTACCATCTTTGGTCAGCCGGTCACACTGGCCCGGTTAGGCATGCAATTCCCGCTGACCACCAATGTTCCTCACGACTTGTGGTCTGAGCCAACGAGTAGCAATATCTCGCGTGTCGAGTTGTATTACGATGATTTTGTAGGCGGCTCAACGCCGACACCTACGCCGACACCTCCACCCGCAACGCCGACACCTACACCACCGCCGGCATCGCCGTCTCCAACGCCGACGCCGGGGCCGAGCCCAAGCTGTACGCCGACGCTGATCACGGAAGGGTTTGACACGATCACGGCGAATGTGCCGGGGGCGGGCTGGTTTGCACAGAACAACAGTGCACCGGTCGGTTCGACGACATGGTTCCAGGGCAACAGTGCGGTATTCCCGTCACACACGGGGGCACCGACATCGTATATCGGCGGCAACTTCAACTCGACCGCGGGTGCGGGCACGATCAGCACATGGCTGCTGACTCCTCAGGTAACGCTGCAGAACGGAGCACAGATGACGTTCTGGACGCGGAGCACGGGATCGAGCTTCCCTGACCGCCTGCAGGTTAGGATGAGCACAGCGGGAGCGAGCACGAATGTTGGAACGCTGGCTACTGACGTCGGAGACTTTACGGCTCTGATGCTGGACATCAATCCGACGTATCAGACAGGAGCGGGCGGATATCCGGCCGTCTGGACACAGCAGACGATAACGGTGACGGGCGTTCCGGTTCCGACACAGGGACGCTTCGCGTTCCGCTACTTTGTCGAGAACGGCGGCCCGTCGGGAGCAAACAGCGACTACATCGGTATCGACACGTTCGAGTACGGCGTGCCGTGCGGGCCTGTGCCGACACCGAGCCCGGGCGTGACGCCGACCCCGACGCCGACGCCTCCGCCGGCAACACCGACGCCGACACCTCCACCGGGATGTGCGGGGCAGTCGTTCCCGGCAACGACAGGAATGCCTGCGTCGCCGCCAGATAACAATCCGACTGGTGTGACGGTGGATATCCCTGTATCGGGACTCACGGGAACGCTGACCGTGGCACAGTTGAGAGACTGGACGTGGAGCAACCCGCACACATGGGGCGGCGACATCAAGATGACGCTGCAGGCACCGAGTGGCGGGCCGACGGCGACCATCGTCGAGAGGCGCGGCAATACGACATGTCCGCCGACGGGCGTTGGATCATCGAGCGACCTTGTCGGGCCATACAACTTTGGTGACGCATTTGCAGGCAATTTCCACACGGTGGCCGGTAACCCGGTTCCGGCAGGAGACTACTTTGCAAGCCAGTGCGTAACGACGCCGGGTGAGAAGGTGTTCCTGAACACTGTATTCGCCGGGCCGGTCCGACCGGGCGGCGAGGAACGCGGCCTTGAGGCATTCGAGGGAATGTCGCCTGAGGCAGCCAATGGCACCTGGAAGCTGATGATGAGCGACGGTGCCGGAGGCGACACGGGAACGGTCTCTGCCGTTAACCTCTGCATCGTGGCAGGCGGCGGCGGACCTTCGCCGACACCGACACCACCGCCGGCAACGCCGACGCCGAGTCCGAATCCGAGCCCGTCGCCGACGTGTGTTCCGGGATCGGGAAGTCTAGCCACATCGACGGTGTCAAACAACGGTACTGGTGGCGTTTTCCTACAGTTGACACCAACATCGTCCGCTCTGACAGTGACCTCGTTCGACACTCAGTTCGGCGGGGCTGCGGGAACACCGGGCAATGTTGAAGTGTGGACTCGCCCCGGACCGTACGCAGGCTTCACGACCAGCAATGTGGGATGGACGCTGCATGAAACGGCTGCCTTTACATCTGCCGGAACAATCACTAATGCTCCGTTGGTCCTTACGACCCCATTGAATGTTCCTGTCGGCACGACGTCGATATATCTGCATTCCATTACCACCGGTAACGGGATCAGATATTTCGGCACGGGCACGACATCGACAACCACATACAATAACGCCGACGTTACGATGTTCACCGATATAGCACGTACGGGGGCAGTTGCCTTTGGCGGTTCGCAGTTCACTCCGCGAGCATTCTCAGGCAACGTTAATTATACGACTGGTGGAGCATGTCCGACGCCGACGCCGAGCCCGGGTGTGACGCCATCGCCGACACCACCGCCGGCATCACCGACGCCGAGTCCGAATCCTAGCCCGAGCGTGAATCCGACGCCGAGTCCTTCTCCGACGTGTGCTCCAACGTCGGGCGTGCTTCACGATAACGGCGGCCTGGCGACGGGCACGACGACCGAGAGCGGTGTGTCAGCACCTGCGGGAACGCAGTGGAGCGAGGTTCAGCACAATACGGGAAGCACGACCGAGGCGAATACGTCGGCAGGATTTTCGT
>JAGOWF010000248.1 GCA_018060305.1 Pyrinomonadaceae bacterium | reverse complement strand
TGGCTTTATCCGTCACAAATCCATTCAGGCCAAAAATGCTCTCGCACCCATCATCGACGGCGATCCGAACAAAAAACCACCCTATAAACGTGGCCAGTACGGATGGACGTTTGGCGGCCCGCTAAAGAGGGGCAAGACGTTCTTCTTTATGTCATGGGAGCAGCGCAAGCGTCGGGAATCAGGTTTCTTTACAGGCGACATCTTTGGCCGCGACGCGAGCGGCTCGGCAACGGGCAGCCTTACGCTCGGCCCGATCCCGGGCTTTATGCCCATTTCGCAGACATTCACCAATCTTACTCCGGCTCAGATCGCCTATATTCAGGCGGCGGTTGGCAGCGGTAATGCCGGCCAGGTCGGCCGGGGCCTAGTCTATGCGCACATGGCCGCAGCCGGCGGCCAAACGGCACTCAACGGGGCGAGCACGCTGACCAACTTTGTGCCTGGCATCGGTATCCCGCTCGGCTCGGTCGTCGGCCCGCGTTTCATCCTCTCGGGTGCTCCGGTGCCGCTGACGACCAATTCGGAGGGCCAGCTTATCGCATTTCGCCCGCTCAGCGGCCTGGCACGCATCTTTCCGATCTCTGAGGACTCGACCTATTCGTCGCTGAGGGTCGATCACGCATTTAACTCGGCCAATCAGCTCTCTGTCCGTCTCGGCTACAATCCGATCAACATCACCGGCGTTCAGGACGAATCGCAAAATCAGACCGTCGGCCAGAACGATTTTTCACGGACAGGTGTCACCGAAGTCGAGGACATCTCGATCGGCACCTCGCTGACCAGCGTTCTGTCGAACAATGTTCTCAATGAGGCGTTCTACAATTTTGGCCGCCGCCAGGCGTCGTTCCAGTCGGCCATTCCGAGCGTTGCTCATCAGATATCCGGCTCGGCTTTTATGGGATCAAACCCGTTCTCGCCGGTTTTCCGGACCGAGACGCGGCACCAGATCCGCGACAATATGACGATCGTCAAGGGCGCGCACACGTTCAAGTTTGGCGGCGACGTCAACTGGATCAGCGGCAACGCGAGGTTTGAGCTCAACTTCCCGGCTCTCTTCAATTTTGGAGCACAGGCGGGCGGAGGCCTCGTTTCGGTGCCAAACAATCCGGGAGCTCCGCCGAGCCCGGGCAATCCGGCGATAGCGTGCGACAACGCGGCCCTTGCCCAACGCTGCCCGGCGTTTACGGCCGTGCAGGCATACGGCCTCGGCTTCCCGGCGGCGTTCATCCAGGGCTTTGGCGACCCTAACAGCACCCTCAGCAATAAGCCGGTCGCGTTCTTTGCACAGGACACGTGGAAGATCGCTCGTCGATTTACGATCAATTACGGCTTCCGTTACGACTACGAGTTTACTAACCAGTATTCACCCGTTCCGTTTACCGATCCGCTGACAGGCATCACGCTCTCGGCCTCGGATGTCCAGGCCGCACAGGACGCGCTCGGCGTGACGCAGGGATTCCCGCGTGACAAGAACAACTGGGCGCCTCGACTCGGATTCGCATGGGACGTCACTGGCAAAGGCTCGACGGTGATCCGCGGGGCACTTGGACGCTTCTTTGACCATCCGCTGCTCGTGGTCGCGTTCAACTCGAATATCGCCGACGCCTCGCAGCAGCAGCAGGCAACACTGCTGCCCATCGGCGGGCCATCGCCGACGGGCCTGTTTAATGCGTTTCAGGTATTTCACGGCACGGTCTGCAACCGAGGCGTCGCCACGAGCCCGTATTGTGCTGCCGCATTGGCGGCGGCCCCGCCGGGCACGCGAACGCCCGCAATTGCACAATCGGCCAACTATCTCTTTGGACAGCAGCGGTTTGATCCGTCAACCTTTACAGGTTTTGGGCCGATCCTGCCGTTCACGCTGCACGTAGCAAAGGATTTTGAGTATCCTGACGCGCTGCAGGGCAATATCACATTTGAACAGGCCCTCGGTCGCAACACTCTGCTCACAGCCAGCTACATCAGGGTCAACGTGAAGCACCTCGCCCATCCGGGCGACGCTAATCAAGTGGATCAGACCGCGCTGGTCGAGAATTTCCGCCGCTTCTTTGGCGGCCCGCCGCCGAACCTTTCGGCCGCGGCATTCGGCATCAGCATACCGTCGTCGGCTAGCGACCCACGTGTTGTTGCATGCCCGCCGGGCCTTCCGGTCCCGCTTTGCTTTACCAATATGGGTGCTCCATGGGCAGCTATCGTTCCGGGCTTTATTGCCGCACCGGTCGCTAATCTCGGCAGCCGTGTCGTCAGCCCGATCGCAGCGAACTATTTTCGCCAGCTCGGGCCGAATTACTTCTTTGTCAAGGCCCTGACAGGCCTGAACAAGGCGCAGTTTGACCCGCTGCTCGCCGGCACTCTGCGCAGTATTGGCCCGATCAATCCGTATGGCTCGGTGAACGCCCAGACCTCGGACGGCAAGTCTGATTACAAGGCGCTCAACCTCGAATTAAAGAAACGCTTCTCAAACAGCATGCAGTTCCTGGCCTCCTACACATGGTCGCACTCGGTCGATGATTCGTCCGACCTGCAGACGCTGCTGCTGCCGCAGGACCTTCGCAATATGGGCGGCGAGCGTTCAGATTCGCTGTTTGACCAGCGTCACCGGTTCGTGTTCAGCGGCTTTATGTCCACGCCCGAATCGTGGCGTTCAAAGGGCGGATTTAAGAGCTTCCTGCACGGATTCACCTTTGCCCCGATCGTCGAATACGGCTCGGGCCGCCCGTTCAATATCCTCGCAGTCGGCGATGCGAATGGCGACTTTAACTCGTCAAACGAGCGTCCCAGCGTCCGTTCGGACGGCACGCTCTGCCAGACGGGCGTCGATCCCGATTGCTTTACCGGCCAATTTCCAACCACGCCTAATTTGGGCCGCAATATGGGCACCACGCACGATTACCTGTCGTTCGATGCTCGGCTGACAAAGCGGATCAGATTTGGCGAGCGCGTCTGGCTCGACCTGATCGCCGAGGGATTCAACCTCCTCAACCGCTTTAACGAGGCGTCGGCCAACCCGTTCTATCAGGTCGTCAACGGCTTTGACAAACGGGCCGGAAACGGTAAATACTATAGCCAGCCTCAAGCCGCATTTGACCCGCGACAATTCCAGTTCGGCGTCAAAGTCGGCTTCTAGGCCAACAGTTTCTCCACTCTGGTCAGCCGGACGGCTACAATGCCGTCCGGCTTTTTTTTGTGTCGGCGCGAGCGAGGGAGATACTTGCTGGGCAGTCACCCCAAGCGTGCGAAGCACGCGACGATTACGATAGCTACAGGTGGAGCGAAGCGGAACCTGTAGTAAAGTTGATAAGATTTACCGAGCCTGTGTAACAGGCGTAACAGAACCCGGCGAATGTTTGGTTTCACGTGTTTCACACGCTCGATAGATTGACGTGCTACTTTCTAGAGGTTTCGCTTCACTCCACCTGGAGCTATCGTAATTGTCACGTGCTTAGCACGCTTGCTTGAGTAAAATAGCACCGCTATGTCACATACGCATTTCCTATATCATGTGGTGTTCGCGACTAAGGATCGGATGGCGCTCATCAGGCCCGAATGGGAAGCTGAACTTTACGCTTACCTTTCCGGTATTGTGAGGAACTGCGGCGGGCTCTCGCTTGAGATCAACGGAATGCCCGATCATGTTCATCTTCTCATTAGGATGGCAGCGGATATTAAATTCTCGGATTTTATGCGCGAGCTAAAAGCCGGATCGTCACGGTTTGTGCGACAGCAATTTGATCCGAAGTTTTCATGGCAGCGACGTTATGGAGCGTTTACCGTCAGTGAATCGGTGGCGAACAAAGTACGTAAATACATTCGGGAACAGAAGCAGCACCATCTCGGAAAGACCTTTGAGGACGAGTACAAATGGCTCCTCGTCAAACACGGCGTTGAGTTTGATGAGCGGTATCTGTGGAGTTAGGTGCCTGAGGATGCGAAGCACGCGATGTTACAATAGCTATAGGTGAAGCGAAGCGAAACTTGTAGGAGTAAGTTCCACAGATGTTGAGCGTGTGTAACACGCGTAATAACGCGGTCGCCACCGAACTATTCCGCGTGTTTCACACGCTCGATTAGTTTTGTTTACTTCCTACAGGTTTCGCCTTCGGCTTCACCTGTAGCTATCATAATTGTCGGGTGCTTCGCACCCTTCGATCGTGGTCAAAACGCTATCACAGTCCATCAAACGTGCGGCCCGCGACGTGGGCTTTGACGCTGTCGGCATTGTCGCGGCCATGCCTCTCGACGACGAACACGTCGGTCTGAACAACTGGCTCGCACGCGGCTTTCACGGCACGATGGCCTGGATGGAGCGTGAGCCTGAGAAACGCGCTGACCCGCGGCTGTTGATGCCCGGCGTGCGT
>JAGOWF010000247.1 GCA_018060305.1 Pyrinomonadaceae bacterium | reverse complement strand
GGCCAGCCGCGTCTGTGGATGGCGATGAGCCGCGACGGGCTGCTGCCAAAAATATTCTCGTCAATTCATCCGCGATTTCGCACGCCGTGGTTTTCGACGCTGCTGACCGGCGTGGTCGTTGCCGTTCCGGCCCTGTTTATGAACCTCACCGAGGTCACCGACCTGTCGGTGATCGGCACGCTGTTCGCGTTCATCATTGTCTGCGCCGGCGTGCTGGTCAAGGATAAAGAGTTTGCCGGGCAAAAGCGGTTTGTGCCCTACATCAACTCGATGCTCATCGCCCCGGCAATGTTCGTGATCGGCTGGGGCCTGGTGATCTACATCAACGGCGACGCCGTGCGCGCGTTCTTTACCGACTTCACGCCGTCGGCCGATGACATTAAAGCCGGGATCGAGACGGCCGGGGCCGTGTTCATGCACCGCATTCCCTACTTTGCCTTTGCGATATTCACGCTAATAATGACCGTGCTGTGCTTCGTCAAACGCCTCACCCTGATACCGGTGCTCGGCGTGATGTGCTGCACATACCTAATGACCGAGCTCGGCTGGACAAACTGGCTCCGCTTCGGCATCTGGCTCATTATCGGGCTGGTGGTGTATTTCTTTTATAGCTACAGCCATTCGAAATTGAATAACAGGCCGGACGACAACGCGGAGCTGACATAGAGAGCGAAACGATTGGATCAGAAAAGGCGGCTTACCGGCCGCCTTTCTCATTTTCGGTGGGATCAAGAAGGCGAATACCTGGAAAACGGCGAAAATCGCGGTCGGTAGTCGCCAACCGTGCGCCGAACGAAGCCGCCATTGCCGCAAGATGCGCATCCATCACAATATTGCCGGTGGCCCTGCTCTCAACCAGCAACTCGGCAAAAGCTGGCCAGTTTCTCTTTTCCAAAGAAACCAGATGCACATTTTCGAGTCGTAACCACGTGCCTACGATATCAACGGCCTGTTCAACCGTAATAGGCTCGCTCATGATGGCCGGATGAGTAAATATCCGTATGAAGCCTGTGATCGTATGCCAACTGAGGGCGACTTGTTCCTCCGAAAGGACAGTTTCAAACCATGCAGCGGCCGACGAGTGAAACCTGCTGTCCTTGTCGTAGGCATAGAGCAGAATATTTACGTCTGGAAGGATCATTTGCGGTACGGCCCTTCGACGATGTCGAGAAGTTCCTCAATATTGTCGTAGCTGAGCCCCTCGCGCAGGCCTACGTGAAATGCCTCAACACGAAAGCGTTTCTTCGCCTTGGGGGGCTCCCCGTTCAGGCCCCGTCGCAGGATCTCATTAATAACTACTTTGAAGGGCTTTTCGGGTTCATCGCGTTTGATACGCTTGAGCTTGGCCGCAACATCATCGTCTATTGTAAGAGTGGTTCGCATAGTAACATGCTACAGAAATCCGATGACGAGGTCAACATCAAGACATCAATCTGTTGATGTCCTGATGTCTCCTAGTCCTCAAACCTCAGCGTCGCGATGATCTCCTGCATATACTGTTTGCCGAGGTCGAGGTCGTCGCGTTTTAGGGATACGGCGCCGACTACGGCGTGGCCGCCGCCGCCGTATTTTTCGCATATCTCGGCGATGTTGTGCAGACGCGGGCGCGGCGACCACGGGTTTGAACCGACGGAGATCTTTGTGCGAAATTCGCTCTGCGTGAGGGCGACGTTATAGGTCGTCTCGGGGTAGAAATAGTACGGAATAAACTTGTTATAGCCGTCGATGCCCGTATCGGTCAGGTCAAAGGTAACGACGCCGCGTTCATACGTCGCGCGTTCTTTTATCAGGTTGACGGTGTTCCAGTGGCGTTCGAGGATGGGCACGAGCTTGGCTTGAATTTCGTCGCTTTCAACGATATCGGTGAGCGATCCTTCTGTCAGTCGGCGGATGATCGTCTCGACGAACGAGGGGTCTTTTTCGCCCTCGATCACCTGCATCAGTTTTAATGCGGGAGTCCGCAGTTCGACGCACTGTGCGGGCGATTCATACAACGCGCCGTCGATGATGTGTGCCCATTCGATGAGCTCGGCGAGCGAGGCGTCTTCCCAGCCAAACTTTTCTTTTGCGATGCGTGCGATGAACTCAGCACACGATTTGCTCTCGGTATCGAGGAATTTCTTGCCCGATATGTCGTTCAAAAAGTGCTGCTCGTCCTCCTTCGACAAAAACGCCGACTGGTGATGATCGAACCACCACGTGAGGCGCTCATCGGGGCAATATTTGAAATCGACGATCGCATTCTCGTCGCCGTCAAACTGCTCGCGGTCAAATGCGTTGCCGGCCCGGTGCATCGTCGGCGAATACGCGACCTCGGCGTCGGCGTGCATTTTGGCCCGATAGAATTTGGTAAACACCGCCGCCGACGAAACGCCGTCAAAACAGTTGCCGTGATAGAGTATTCGTAACCTCATAGCAAAACATTAAAGGCTAGAGGACGGTTTTGAGTAAGTCAAGAAAGGGCTTCGGAATAACTGATAACTAATCACTAATAACTGCCGTCGTTCTCAGTTAGTCGTTATCAGTTATCAGTTATTCCGGATAGTGAACATGAAGATCAGACTCGCAGATCGTGAAGATGCGCACTATTTTGTCGAATTTAATAGCGCGATGGCCCTCGAGACCGAGGGCAAAACGCTCGACCGGTCGATAGTCGAACCGGCTGTAAATGCCATCTTTGACGACCCGAATAAGGGCTTTTATATCGTTGCCGAGGACGAATCGCAGGTCGTAGGCGGCCTGCTGATCACATACGAATGGAGCGATTGGCGCAACGCTTGGTGGTGGTGGATCCAGAGCGTTTTTATCAGCCCAGAAGCCCGCGGAAAACGCGCTTACAGCCAGATGCATGACTATGTGAGGCAACTCGCACGCGAGGCGGGAAATGTCTATGGGATCAGGCTCTACGTCGAGAAGGAGAATGTTCACGCGCAGCGCGTTTATGAAAAGGTCGGGATGCAGCAGTCGAATTATCTGATGTATCACGAGCAGCTATGACGACGATCACCGAAGCGGAATTCGCCCGCATCGTCTCGGGGCTAAACGACGACCGCGACAGCATAATCAAACACAATCCCATCGGCACAGACGAAGAGATATTGCTGTGGATGCTGCTGGCGTGTTTGACAAGTTATTTGAATCTGGATGATAAAGAAATGCCGTGTTTTACTGGCAAGCCGGATGCGACTACCTATCGTAAAGCGATCGTATTCGTGTTAAGAACCCGGAAGGTGAGCGATTTTGGGCTGGATGTGTATTTACGAAAATTGCGTTGAGAGATAGCGGACTCGATTGCCGTTGGCTTTAGCCAACGGCGCGAACCCTTACAAATCTTGGGGCTTTAGCCCAACTGCCGCATAGGTTCGGCTAAAGCCGAGATGTTGATGGCCCAATTATCCCGTTGCCTAAAGGCAACGGCAATTCGAGAAGATGCAAATTGAGACATTCGTATTAACGCCGTTCCAGCAGAATACTCGAGTCGTCTCGTGCGAGGCGACGCGGCGCGCGATCTGTATCGATCCGGGCGAGGTGTCGCCGGAGGTTGTGAGTTACATTCGCGAGAATGATCTTGACCTGCAGGCGATCGTGATCACGCACGGGCATCTGGACCATTGCGGCGGGACGGCTGCGTTGAAAGCCGAGTTTCCCGAAGCCGACGTGCTGCTGCATGAGGAAGAGATGCATCTATACAAGACGCTGCCGCAGCAGCCGCTGATGATGGGCCTGCCGCCGCACCAGTTGCGAGCGATGGGAATGGAATACGAGCCGCCGCCGGCGCCGACGCGTTTTGTGCAGCATGGCGAGATACTTGAAGTCGGAAATTTGAAATTTGAGATCCGCCACTGCCCCGGCCACACGCTCGGGCACATCGTATTGGTGAGCCACGACGAAAAGGCCGTCTATACCGGCGATTGCCTCTTTAGCGGATCGATCGGCCGAACGGATCTGCCGGGCGGCGATCACGACCGGCTGATCGCGTCTATAAACGAGAATGTGATGTCGCTCGATGACGATTTCACCGTCTATTGCGGCCACGGCCCCGAAACAACGGTCGGAAGCGAGCGGTTAAACAATCCGTTCCTGCAAGGATAGTCCCACGAAATTCACGAAAGGCACGAAAAGAGAAATGGCCGCAAAAATGCGCAAAAGGCACAAAAAATAGAGATTCAAATCTTGTGCCTTTTGCGCCTTTTTGCGGCTATTCTTATGCCACGGTTATCGACGTGTCGAGATAGACGTCCTGGATCGAATTGAGTAGTTCGACGCCTTCGGCCATCGGGCGTTGAAAGGTTTTGCGGCCTGAGATCAGCCCCGTGCCGCCGCCGCGTTTGTTGATGACGGCCGTGCGGACGGCAGCGGCTAGG
>JAGOWF010000246.1 GCA_018060305.1 Pyrinomonadaceae bacterium | reverse complement strand
ATATTATCGAACTCAAATTTTCGCTGATACTGTTTGACCAGCGCGTTTTTCGGCTCGGTCAGGATCGTCATCAGTGCATCCGCGTCAAGCTCTCGCAATGTGCCGATCACGGGCAGGCGGCCGACAAATTCAGGTATCAGGCCGTAGTGGATCAGGTCCTCAGGCTCAAGCTTGCTGATCGCGTCGGCGGCCCGCTGCTTTGTACTCTTTATCTCGGCCTGGAAGCCAAGCGATTTGCTCCGCAGCCGCTTTTCCACGACTTTCTCAAGCCCGATAAATGCACCGCCACAGATGAACAAAATGTTGGTCGTGTCGAGTTGTTGAAAGTCCTGCTGCGGGTGCTTTCGGCCGCCCGAAGTCGGAATATTCGCAACGGTTCCTTCGAGTATCTTCAATAAGGCCTGCTGCACGCCCTCGCCCGACACATCGCGTGTGATCGACGGATTGTCATCCTTTCGGCAGATCTTGTCGATCTCATCGATGTAGATAATTCCCTGCTGCGCCTTCTCAAGGTCGCCGCCCGCGGCCTGCACGAGCCGAAATAGAATGTTCTCAACATCTTCGCCGACATAACCGGCCTCGGTTAGGCTGGTAGCATCTACAATGCAAAACGGCACGCTGAGCTGTCGAGCGAGCGTCTGCGCGAGCAGCGTCTTGCCCGTTCCGGTCGGGCCAATTAGAAGGATATTGGATTTCTGCAGCTCGATCTCGCCCTTGCGCTTGGCCATCTCGAGGCGCTTGTAATGCTGGTAAACCGCGACCGACAAACGCTTTTTAGACTCTTCCTGACCGACAACGTGTTCGTCCAAAAACGATTTGATCTGGTTCGGTTTGGGGAGATTAGTATGAACTGAGGAACTGGCGGTCTGTTCGTCATCGTTGATTATCTCGTTACAGATATCAATGCACTCGTTGCAGACATACACGCCCGGGCCGGCGATCAGCTTACGGACGTCATTCTGCGATTTGCCGCAGAATGAACAAGTTAGCAACTCTTCGGGACGCGTAAACTGAGCCATAATTACTTCTCGCGATGCTCTATGACTTCATCGATCAGGCCATATTCCTTGGCCTGTTGGGGCGTCAGGATGCGGTCGCGTTCGACATCGATCTCGACTTGGTCAAAGGACTGTCCCGTGTGTCTCGAAATGATCGTCGAGGTCAACGTTCGCATGCGGATGATCTCTTCCGCCATCAGGCGAACGTCAGTCGCCTGTCCGGATGCACCGCCCGACGGCTGATGTATGAGGACACGCGCATTCGGCAGCGAGAACCGCTTCTTGGGGGCACCCGCACACAAGAGCAATGCTCCCATCGACGCGCACTGGCCGACACAGATCGTAGTCACATCATTTTTGATGAACTGCATCGTGTCATAGATCGCCATACCCGCCGTGATCGAGCCGCCCGGGCTGTTGATGTATAGGTTGATGTCTCGCTCCGGATCCTCGGCCTCGAGGAACAAGAGTTGGGCGACGATAAGGTTCGCGATCTGGTCGTCGATCGGCGTTCCGATAAAAATAATGCTGTCTTTCAGCAGCCGCGAGTAGATGTCGAATGCACGCTCGCCACGCGACGTTTGCTCGACAACCATTGGGACTAATGCCATACGTTTTTCTCTCTCAGAGTTTAGGTAACGCTTGAATTATGCCGGGATAAGTTGTTGAAAATATGGCGATTGCCATATACGCGAAATGATTTTACACCTTTTATCCCAGATTGCAAGCTACTTTTTCGCCGCCTTCCCGGCCGGCGCTTTCTTCTTGGATTTTTCGGCCGGCACGGCCGCCGCCGCCGCCTCATCGACCCAATCGCCTTCGGTCACTGTCGCGTGCGACATAATGGCCTCGACAGACTTTCGAGTCCGCAGATTGTTGCCAATGTTCTCGACACCGCCGCCCTGTTTCTCGATCTGCGACCGCATCTCTTCAGGTGTGGTGCGATAATATTGCGCCATCTTAGCGATCTCGGCATCGACCTCATCATCCGACACTTCGACCGTTTCCGCCATTGCAACTTTATCCAGCAATATTGCACCGCGCACGTCACGCTCGCCCTGCTGACGCATGTTTGAATACGCCATCTCGATAAAGCTCTGCTCGACCTGATTCATGTCAACGCCGCGCTGCTGCAGGTCGCGGGCAAAATCGTTGAGCAGGTTCCTCGTCTGAGTTTCGATCAGCGTATTTGGCACCTCGAACGGATTCGTCTCGATCAATTTTGCCACGGCATTGTTTCGTACCCGAGAATCGGCATCTGCCGCCGAAACGTTCTCCAGATCAGCTTTGAGCCGCGTTCTGAGGTCGGCAAGCGATTTGTAGCCTTCATCAAGGCTCTTCGCCCATTCGTCGTTGAGTTCAGGCATCTCCGACACGCCGACAGATTTGACCTTGGCCTTGTAATGGACGGTCTTCCCGGCCAGAGCAGGCGACGTGAACGTTTCCGGATACGCAACGGTAAATTCCTTGTTCTCGTCCTCCTTAACGCCCGCGAGATTCTCGGTAAAGGATTTTTCGATCAGTTCGTCACCCAAGACGATCTCCAGATCCGTCGCCGTGATCGGCTCGGCATCGGGCGACTCGTCAAAACGGCCTTCGAGATCGACGATAACGGTATCGCCTGTCCGCGAGGCTCGGCCCTCGACCGGTATCAACGCCATTTCTCGCTGCAGCCGTTCGGCGATAAGGTCCTCGACCTCGCCGTCCTCGACTGGCTTAACGCGACGGACAACTTCGATACCTTTGTAGTTAGGCTCAGGGATCTCCGGCATCACCTCGACGTGGACGTGCAGGTTGAGCGGCTCTGAACCGTTGACCTTGACCGTTTCGTGATTCTCCAAATGCAGTTCGGGCTCGGCCAGCGGTTGCAGTTCGTGCTCGCGGATCGCGTCGGTTACCTTCGGCGGAATGACCTCCTGCAGCACGTCGCTTTTGATCTCTTCTTTGAACCGCATCCGCACGACATCGAGCGGAACCATCCCTTTGCGAAAGCCCGGAACGCTCGCACGTTTCGCATATTTCTGGCTCACACGGCCGTAGGCGTCCCTGACCTCGTCGGCGTCGATCTGCAAATGTATCTCTTTTTGGGTCGGTGAAATGACCTTTAATTCGCTCTTCATCTACAAGGAAAGGATAACAGTGGTCAGTGGTCAGTGACCAGTGGTCAGACAAACAAAAGGCGGTCAGCCATTCTGACAACTGACCACCGACCACTGACAACTGTCCAATTGGTGCCGAGGACAGGAATCGAACCTGCACGCCTCGCGGCGCTAGATCCTAAGTCTAGTGCGTCTGCCAATTTCGCCACCTCGGCACGCCTGAGCAGGATATCATTTTAGAAACCACAGATAAACACGGATCGACACAAGATATTGTCCCGGGCCTGATCGGAGTTTATCCGTGTGCATCGGTGGTTAAGCCCTACTTGTGCAGATACTTCTTGTCGTACTCGTCCCACGACATCGGAATATCGGCACCGGGGCCGATACCCACATGCTGATCGCTGCCGAGCACCTTGGCTTCGGCGCGTTTGAACAGGCGATAGCCGCCATACGCGATAACGCCAAACAGTCCGATCCAGAACACATAATAGATGATCGACGACAGGAAGCCGAGCACCCAAAGGAGCAGCATTCCGACGAAAATAAGCCCGATCGCCGCCAGGATAAATTTGATAATGTTCATCGTGAATACCTCCGACCCGAAAGAATATACGAATATCGGGGGCGGATGTTCGTGGAAAGCGCGATCGCAGTTGTATAATTCACGTCAGATATCGCCTTGAACTCAGAAGAAATCACAGTCAAACAGGTTGGTGAGGTTTTAGGTGCCTTCGCGTCGGGCAGCCTCGATGCGGGTGTTTGCGACGTCACCCACGATTCGCGTCAGGCCCGCGAGGGCACGTTATTTGTTGCCATCAAAGGGGCTACGTCCGACGGCCACCGATTTATTGACGACGTGATGCGGCGCGGTGCGGCGGGCATCGTGTCCGAATTCGACGCGCCGGCTGATTTCGACGGAGCATGGCTCAAGGTCACGGATGCTCGAAGCGCGCTCGCACGGGCGGCGGCCGCTGTCTATGGTGATCCTTCGCACGATCTAGATCTCGTCGGCATCACCGGAACGAACGGCAAGACCACGACGACGTATCTTTGTTTTGCTCTTGCGGAGGCGGCGGGCGTCAAACCGGCGATGCTGACGACCGTCGAATATCGCATTGGCAACACAAGCGAAGAGGCGGTGCGCACCACGCCTGAGGCATCGGACACAAATCTTTTCCTCCGCACGGCTGTCAATTCCGGCTGCACGATGGCCGTGATGGAGGCATCGTCGCAGGCGATCGATCTGCATCGCTGCGACTGGCTGAGGTTCAAGAT
>JAGOWF010000036.1 GCA_018060305.1 Pyrinomonadaceae bacterium | reverse complement strand
TATGCGTCGGTGCGCTGGGATACGTGTACGTCGGCTATCCGCTGCTCGCATGGCTTGTCGGGCGGCTCTCGCCCAAAGCGGTTCGGGCTGCTGCGTTCGAACCGACCGTAACCGTCCTGATCACAGCGTTTAACGAGGCCGCATCGATACGCAAGAAGATCGAGAACACTATTAAACTCGACTATCCGACGGAGAAGCTTGAGGTATTGGTGGCGTCAGACGGATCCACGGACGGGACTGACGACATCGTCCGTGAATTCGGGGGGCGGGGCGTGAAACTGTTTCGACAAGAGGGCCGTGTCGGGAAGACGACCACGCAGAACAACGCGGTGCGTCAGGCGTCCGGCGAGATCATCCTGTTTTCCGACGCCACCACGACCTATCGTGAAGATTCGCTAAAGGCCCTGCTGCCCGCCTTCGCCGACGAAACGGTCGGCTGCGTCGCAGGCCGGCTCGTCTATCTTGATGCCGAACGCTCTAATGTCGGCAAAGGGGCTCGCGGCTACTGGGGCTATGAAACGCAGCTCAAGATGTCCGAGAGCCGGGCCTGTTCGCTGATCGGTGCGTCGGGCTGTCTTTACGCTGTTCGCCGCTCCGCCTATGAGCCGATGTATGCCGAGGCGTGCTCTGATTTCCTTATTTCGTCATTACTTTATCGCAAAGGCCTTAGAACGGTGTTTCAGCCGGATGCGATTTGCTACGAAGACACCAACCGCGAAGCGGGAAACGAACTGAGCATGCGCGTCCGCGTGATCGTGCAAACCTTTACAGACCTCTGGCGAAATCGCGATATGATGAATCCGTTAAAGCGCGGTTTCTTCGCCGTTGAGCTCATTTCGCACAAGCTGCTGCGTTATGCCGTGCCGCTCGTCCTCATCGTGCTGCTGACTTCAAATGCTGTGTTAGCAATGGGTTCCGCGTTCTATTCGATGACCCTGCTCATCCAGATGACGTTTTATCTTATGGCCCTCGGCGGCTGGATAACAGAGCGGACCGGCCACCGGCTGACAGTGCTTGCGATGCCGCTGTATTTTGTTCTGGCAAACGTGGCGTCGATGGTCGCCTTCTATAAGTTCCTTCGCGGTGAGCGGCTCGCGAGATGGGAGCCGATCCGAGATCCTCAATGAAATGACCAGCCACACCGATCACATCATTAGCAAACGCGTCGGGCGCAACGTCTTTGAGACGCCGCCGCGCGTTTCTGTGGTCATTCCGGCCTACAACGTGGCCGGATTCATCGGCGAGACGTTGGATTCGGTCATTGGTCAGAAGTTTCGCGAGCACGAGATCATAGTCGTGAACGACGGCTCGCCCGACACTGAAGCGCTTGAACGCGCCCTTCACACTCGCCTCGAAGAGATCATCTATATCAAACAGAGAAATCTCGGTGCGGGCCGGGCACGCAACACTGCTATCGAGCACGCCCGAGGCGACCTGATCGCCTTTCTTGACGGCGATGATATTTGGCTTCCGGAATATCTGGCAACGCAGCTTGTCTTTCTGGAACGTCATCATCTCGATCTGGTCTATTGCGACGCATTCCTATTTGGAATGAACAATGCCTATCGCCGAACCTTTATGGAGACTGCTCCATCTGTGGGCGAGGCCAATTTTGAGAGCATTCTCGACTTTCGCTGCAATGTGATCACATCAGGAACGCTTGCGAGGAAGCAGGCGATCATCGACGCGGGGCTGTTCGAGGTCGAGCGGGTCAGAGCGCACGACTTTCACCTTTGGCTGAGAATGGCGAAAAATGAGGCGAAAATTGGCTATCAGACCAAACCACTGCTCAAATATCGCGTTCATACCGATAACTTGTCGGGCGACTCGATCAGCCGCGTGGAACGCGAGATCGACGCATTTGAACGCGTTCGCCGCACGATCGAGCTCTCGCCCCAGCAGCAAGGGATCGTTTCGGCCCGCATCGCCGGCCTTGAGGCCGATCTCGCCGTCGAGCAAGGCAAATCTTATCTCTTGAAGGGCGAACACCACGAGGCGGCCCTAGCCTTTCGCGTCGCGAACAGGCATCGGCGATCATTCAAACTGACAATTGCTGCCCTTCTCGCATCCGTCGCCCCGTCAACCCTCGTAAGATTCATGCAGAAGCACCGCTCAGAGGACATTGCCCTCGTCCGTCGCTGAACGGTAAGACATTCGAACCCGTCATCGAAAAACGCCCTGAAATAAGCCGAGATGCGCTCCATCCGCTTAGATCGCTTACGTCTCCGTTGCTTGACAATTGGCGGAAACCCCGAATAAACTTGAGGTTACTCGAAAATCACAAGTTTTTGACAAGGGGACACGCGGATTGTGTCGGCATATTTTTCTCGACACAACGGTTGTTCCGGCCAAGTAGATCAATCAAATTGGAGACGTATTCGTATGTTAAACAAAAGGCTCTCTTGCGAGAGAAACAGCAGATTCATCCATGTCATGGTGCTGGTCGCTTTTGCGATGCTCGCCATGGCGACACTCCCGGCGCATGCCGCAACTTTTCTGGTAAATACCACCGCTGACACGCAAGATGCGGCACCGGGAAACGGAGCTTGTGCTGATGCGGGCGGAGCATGTTCGCTCCGTGCCGCTATCACCGAAGCAAACGCTCTCGGCGGAGCAGACACGATCACATTGCCGGCCGGAACCTACACCCATTCGCTGGTTGCCGCGACCGAAGATGCAAACGCCGGCGGCGACTATGACATCACTGGCCCTCTTACGATCAACGGTGCCGGCGACGCGCTTACCGCCGTTGAGGCAAACGCAGCCCCCGATACCGCGACTGAACGAGTGTTTCACGTCGTAACTGGCGCAGGGGTGGTCGTGCTCAATGCGTTCCGTGTGCGGCATGGCTTTCACCGTTTCACGGCCGCGACGAACGGCGGTGGCGGCATTCTGCAGGAAGGTGCGACGACGAACGTCACGCTTAATGCGATGACTTTCAACAACAATAACGCAGAACCCCGTGGCGGGGCCGTCCGCGTCGGCACGAATGGTGCGACGATGACTATCACCGACAGCGTGTTGGAGAATAATAAGGCGACCGCATTTGCCCCGAATGTTTCGAACGCCGCGGGAGCCGCTCTCGATGTTGCTCAGATCGTAGGAACCGGAACTTCCACAGTTACCGTGACCGGCACGACAATGGCCAATAACGTTGCAAGCAGCTCAACGATGAACTGTTTCGGCGGTGCGGTGATCACGACGTCGATCGGTGCGACATTGAATTTTACTGACACTAACTTTACCGGCAATCAGTGCATTCAGACGACCGGAACAAGCAATTCGTCAAACGGCGGTGGTGTGTACAACCAAAACAGCACGATGAACCTGACCCGCTGCAACATTACGGGCAATCAATCCGGAGTATCGGTGGGTGACAATGGGTTCGTGGGTGGTATTCGAGCCCTCGGTTCGGCCGGCCCGACGATCACAAATATTACTGAGTCCCGGATATCGAACAATACCGCGACGGGGGCTTATGGCGGATACCTTAACGTGGGCGTTTCACCGTCGACGTTTGAGACTACGTTGAATATCGTCCAGTCGGAGATCAGTAACAACACGGCGACCGATCTGGATGCAATCGGCGGCGGCGGACTAAACCTCACACCTTCCACAAACGGCTCGACCGGGCCGGTGACTACGGCGCTTACCAACGTGACCGTCGCTAATAACGTTGCACCCGATCTGGCCGGTATCAATAATGAGGGCCCGACGGCCACAATGGTCGCAACCTTTGTCACCGTTACCGGTAATGTGGCAAACAACACTGTGGATCCTGAAGGTGGCGGTATTTATCAGGGGGCAGTCGTTGGAGGCTCAACCTTTATAGCCAACACGATCTCTGCCGGAAATACAGCCTCCCTAGGGCCGGATATCGCGGGCGTTATCAACTCGATCGAGTATAATCACATCCAGAATACGTCGGGAGGAACATTTACACCGGGAACGGGCGATGTGACCGGTAGCGATCCGAATCTTGCAACACTAGCAAATAATGGCGGTCTGACTCAGACACGTCTCCCAAATGCAGGCAGCCCTGTTTTGAACACGATTCCGAGTGGATCTGGGGGCTGCGGCGACCCGCTGATCCCAACAGATCAACGCGGCACCGGATTCCCGCGACTCGTAGGAACACACTGCGACAAGGGTGCAGCTGAGCTCGGCACCGGACCAGTACCGACGCCGACGCCGACACCAACTCCGCCGCCGCCGACGCCAACGCCGACGCCGCCGCCACCAACTCCGACGCCAACGCCGACGCCGCCGCCACCAACTCCGACGCCAACGCCGACGCCGCCACCAGCGACGCCGACTCCGACACCAACGCCGGTGCCGACACCTTCTCCGAGTCCTAGTGCGTCACCGACGCCGTTATACACGCGAGGTGATTATGGGGGCGATAACAAGACGGACCTCGCAGTTTGGAGACCGACAGCCTTCGCACCGAATTTCAGTGCGTTCTACACGAAGACATTAGGTAACCCGGCCACCTTTGGCATCCAGTTCGGTAATACGGGCGATGTGGCAGAGGCGGGCGACTTTGACGGCGACAATAAGACCGACTTTGCAGTCTCACGTCTGAACACGAGCCCGGCACCGCCCGATCCTGCGGACTTCTTCTATCTGGAGAGTTCGACCAACACGGTCAAGTTCCCTGTTTGGGGCAATGCCGGCGACGTGTTTGTCTCGGGTGATTATGACGGCGACAAGAAAACAGACGTCATGGTCTGGCGTCCCAGCAACGGCACGTGGTACATCGTCAATTCAAGCGGTGCGAACGGCGGCTTTACGATCGTCACGCACGGGCAGAATGGCGACAAACCGTATGCGATGGACACTGACGGCGACGGCAGTGCCAATCTCGTCTATTTCCGTCCGTCAACAGGCGACTGGGTCATCTTTAACGGGGTGACACAGAACTTCGGCCTGCCAAACGATGTCCCTGTCCCGGCGGACTACGACGGCGACAACAAGGACGACATCGCGGTGTTCCGCGACGGGTTGTGGATCGTGCTGAGAAGCTCTGACAGCAAGGTCGAGTTCACGCCGTTTGGGACGACGGGAGACATTCCAATTCCCGGTGACTATGACGCCGACAACAAGTATGACCGCGCGGTCTATCGCCCCGACATATCGACTGGCGGCATCTGGCATCTACTCCGCTCAACGGCCGGCTACGCTGGCGAGCAGTTTGGTGCCCCGACCGATACACCCATGCCCAAGGCTTACATTCCGTAAACTCTTGGCATAGACCAAAACAAAGGCCGGGCGATGAAGACATCGCCCGGCTCTTTTTCTACGAACTTCCGATTCTATTTCGACGTGGCCAGTTCCTCATAGCCACCGCTTTCAACCCAATCGAGGATCTCGGCAACCCGCCATATCGGAAAAGGGTGAGACAATCCCGAGTTCATCACATCCGCCCAGAATCGATCAAGGCGACTCTCATCATACTGTTTTTTGAACTCACGTCCCTGTTCGAGAAAGAGGTCGTAATCTATCTTTGAGGCGAATGTGCCGCCGGCGAGCTTCATCATTGTCCGGCCGATCACATGCTCGTCCTGAGTTACGAGCAACGCTGCACGATCGCAGGATAGCTCAGCCCGTCTGGCCCAAGCCAGTAATGCACTTGCGATGCCGAGGCTGACGACAAGCTTAATGATCTCAGAGCCCGGCAGCAACGCAGCGATCGACCGGTTGAGAAGGAATTCCATCAGACGTGCGGCTGTGATGTACAAAACATGCTCCGAGTGAATGTGCCCGACCTCGTGCGCGATCACTGCCAGCGTCTCCTCGTCATTGAGCCGTTCGACGAGGGCCGAGTGAAGCACAATGATCGGTTTCTCCACGCCTCCGGTAAAGGCGTTTACGATCGGATTTTGCTGGACGTACATGTCCGGCATCTCTACGCCCAGCGTATTACACGCGACCTCGAGCTTGGCGTAAAGATCCGGACACTGTTTCGGTGTTACCTTGACCGCGGACGCCATAAAGGCCACGCGGATCGCCGACTCACCCGTCCACGCGAGCAACTTCTTGAGCGCCGAGTCAACACCCGGAATTGCTTTCAGCGCGGCCATCGCCTTCGCATCGGCCGGATGAATATAATCGTTCTTACTAAGCTGCAAAAATTTCTTATGAGGTTCATCTGACAGCGGTAGTTTACATCTACCGCAATTGGCATCACGCGCCTTGTAATCGTCCTTTACAGTATTCTTTTGGCCGCAATATCGGCATGTGACGGAACGGCGTTTGATCGGTTCGAGTGACTCGCTCTTTTTTCGTGGCATAAAGACAATTTAATCTGTCAGATATCTTCCAACAAGCTAAAGAACGATATCCTGATCGAAAAGTTGCGCGACCGTTCGCTTATAGACAGCTAAGGTGAACGACAGTTTCGACGTGATGGGTCTGCGGAAAAAGATCGATAGCCGTGATCGATGAGATCGAATAACCGCTGTCCAGCAATCGCCGCAGATCGCGTGCGAGAATCGACGGCTCGCAGGAAATGTAAGATATGCGGCTCGGCTGACTCGCTGCAATGGCCTCAATAACGCCGTCCTCAGGGCCTGTTCGTGGCGGATCGAGCAGCACCAGATCAGCTTCCGTGAATTTACCCGAGTTGACGAATCGTCCAACGCTCTTATTAACGATCTCAAGATTTGCGATATGAGCGTTCCCCGCATTTTTCCTGGCGATTCCTACGGCATATTTGTTCTCTTCAACAGCAAATACGCGATCAAATCGGCGGGCAAGCGGGAGCGAGAACAGCCCGACACCACAATAAAGGTCAAATGCTTTGGCGCCGGCTGCATCGCCGAGTGCCGCCTCGATGAGCTGCGGGACAAGTGAACGGTTCGCCTGAAAAAATGTCTCGGCCGAGTAGGAATACCTCTCGCCCGCCAGATCGATATCTATCTCGGCGGCATCGCCCGTCTTGCCGACGAAATGTGTCGATACACGGCCGCCCTCGCCGCTAACCGCCTCGACCTCATGTAGTCCGCTCTTGAGTCCATCCCAATCGGCGCTGATTCGAAGGTAATCCAATGCGGACTGCAAGCCCGGTGTCAAAACGGCACAGGAGTCGATATCGACAACCGCATTAGAATCTCGCCGCTTATAGCCGATCGTCCGGCGGTCGGCATCAAGGTGCCACCGGGCACGCGAGCGATATTCGAGCATTTGCGGGCTTGCGATGATCGGTATTTCGTCCTCGAATTCGATCTTGCCGATCCGTGTGAGGCAATCGCGGATGATCCCGACCTTTGCCTCAGTCTGGGCCTGATAGGTCAGATGTTGAAGGTCGCACCCGCCGCACACGCCGTAATACCTGCACGGAGCGGCCGTCCGTGCAGGGCCGGCACGCTGGATCTCGATGATCTCGGCAAACGCGAGACGCCGCTTGCATTCGCGTATTCGCACCCTGACAACATCGCCAACCGCCGCCAATGGCACAAGCACCGTCAAATTCTCGGCAAAGCCCAAGCCAAAGCCACGCGGCACGATCTTTTCGATCGTGACCACGACAGCATCGCCTTTACGATAGTGGGTGCTCAACGGCCCCGCCTCTGCTGGTGAACTCACGGCTGACTCTAAAGGAACTTATCTTGTTTATCACAAAACGCCAGACAATGGAAACAGGCTCCGAGATTGCCACTCCTGCGCACCGATACGCGATCATCGAATGATATAATCAACCCTCATGGCTGAGCGTCGCTCATCGTTCAAAACGTCGTCGGGCATTGACCTTCCGCCCGAGTTCAGTCCGGGCAACACCAAGCCGGTTGATTACGAACGGGACATCGGGCCACCCGGCGAATTTCCCTACACACGTGGTGTTCGGCCGGGCATGTATCGCGGCAAATTCTGGACGATGCGGCAATACGCAGGCTTTGCGACCGCCTCAGAATCGAATACTCGATACAAGTATCTGCGCTCACAGGGCACGACCGGATTGAGTGTTGCGTTCGATCTACCGACTCAGATCGGGCTGGACAGCGACGATCCGTTGGCAGCCGGCGAGGTCGGCAAGGTCGGCGTAGCCATCGACAGCCTGGACGATATGCTGACGCTCTTTGACGGCATCCCGCTCGATCAGGTCACTACGTCGATGACGATAAACGCAACGGCTTCTACGCTGCTGTGCCTCTATCTGACCGTGGCTAAACAGCAGGGCGTTCCTTTTGAAAAACTCGGTGGGACAATACAGAATGACATTCTGAAGGAATACATTGCTCGCGGAACCTATATCTATCCGCCCGGGCCAAGCCTGCGGCTGATCACTGACACGTTTGCCTACTGCGCCGCTGAGGTTCCTAATTGGAACACTATCTCGATCTCCGGCTATCATATCCGCGAAGCGGGCTCGACCGCTGCCCAGGAGATCGCGTTCACGCTCGCCGATGGCATATGCTACGTTCAGGCTGCGATCGACGTCGGATTGGAAGTGGATCAGTTTGCACCGCGGCTGTCATTCTTTTTTAACTCTCACAATCAACTGCTCGAGGAGGTCGCTAAGTTTCGTGCCGCCAGACGTTTATGGGCACGCATAATGAAAGACCGTTTTGGCGCAAAAGACCCAAAGTCGCTAATGCTTCGGTTCCATACACAGACCGCCGGTTCTACGCTTACGGCTCAACAGCCCGACGTTAACGTAGCACGCACGACGATCCAGGCGCTCGCCGCCGTTCTCGGCGGGACGCAGAGCCTGCACACGAACTCGCTCGACGAGGCTCTCGGTTTGCCGACCGAGCACGCAGCCACTATCGCCCTAAGGACCCAACAGGTCATCGCACACGAATCGGGCGTTGCCGATACGGTTGATCCACTTGCGGGCAGCTACGCTATCGAGGAATTGACGACTGAACTCGAAAGGATTGCCCGCGACTATATCGACAAGATCGACGCGATGGGCGGCATGCTGCGGGCTATCGAGACAGGCTACGTCCAGAATGAGATACAGGAAGCCGCATACGCCTACCAGCGGTCGGTCGAGAGCGGCGATGCGATCGTTGTCGGCGTTAACAAATTCCAAGCCGAAGAGCAGCCGATCCCGATCCTTCGGGTCGATGAACAGATCGAACGCGATCAAGCCGCCCGCGTCCGCGCCGTCCGCGAAAAGCGAAACGCTACCGAGGCTGAGAATGCTCTGCAGCGCATCAGATCTGCAGCGCAGGGCACTGAAAACCTACTCCCGCATATTCTCACCGCTGTCGAAGCCGACGTGACCGTCGGTGAGATCAGCAATGCCCTCCGCTCGGTCTGGGGCGAGTATCGCGAATCTGTCTCGCTCTAGATAAAAAAACGTGTGACAAACAGCGTTTAACTTTGCTATTATCGCATGTAGGGCCCCGTCTGCCCGCTCCTGTCTGTCCTCTCACCGATCCCAACACGCAGTTTTCCCAAAATAGCCATGGAAAAGTTGAATGACTACCTAAAGCAGCTTCTTTCATCCTGCAGCGAGGAGTTGCGGCTCGAACCGAACAAGAACCCGTTCCTTGTCTCAGGCAACGCAACGACCGATGTCGCAAAAACGCCGCTCGCCGGGCCGCAGATCAGCACAATGGTGTTTCCGCTGATACCGCCCGACGTAAAATCGTCACTGCCAAGCAGTTCCGAAATCGAATTTGTGCATCCGCACAACCTTGGGAATTTTAACTTCACGGTTCAGAAGTCACCAGCGGGATTTCTCGTCACGATCCGGCCAATGATCGGTGATTCGGACGGTTCGATCACGGTGCCAAGACCGCTGCCCGAAACGACGCCAACATCTTCGTTCGAACCGGCCCCGTTGCCGAACCTGCAATTCGAAAATGCCGCGCCGATCACGGAGACCACGCCCCAGTTCGAACTCGACCCGACCTCTGAACCGTTAGTGCCGCCGGCGGCCGAGCCCGCTCCGAGTTATGAGGCGATCTCGTACGAGCTTGAGAGTTCGTCCTCGGCCTATGACCTAACGACGGCGGAGCAGGTTGAGATGACCTCCCTCCAGGATCTGCTGGCCGACGAGCGTGACATCGCCAAGGAATACGTGCCGTCGGGCATCGAGGCCGACGTGGTGTCGGTCAACGATCCTGCATTCCAGACCGTCTTTAGTGAAACCGCACCTGAGGTACCGATGCGGCGGAGAAGTGATTTTATGCCCGAATACACCGACATGACGCCAACGCCTGCTGTCCCGCCTCCCGCAGAGATCAGCTTTGCGCAGCCGAATTACACGCCGCAAGAGCCGACCGTTCCGGTTCTTTCGCCGCCGCCAACGCCCGTCGCAGCCGCGGCCGAAACGGCATTCGTCCCGGCTCCAGCGAATGTGGCGATGGCAGGCCGAATGGACACGCTCTTCAAGAAGATGGCGGAGCTTGGCGCGTCTGACCTCCATATGTCAGTCTCGATGCCTCCGATGATTCGCAAGGACGGCAGGATGTGCCCGCTCGAGAACGGCCAGGAGACGCTCACGCACGACGCGATGCGCGAACTGCTCACCTCGATCATGCCTGAGCGCAATCAGGAAGAATTTGCCAAGCGAAGCGATACCGACTTTGCCTACGAGATACCGGGCCTCGCGCGTTTTCGCTGCAATATCTTTGCCGACCGCAAAGGTATGGGCGCCGTCTTTCGCATCATCCCGTCAAAGATACTGACAGCCGAGCAGTTGGGCCTGTCAAAAGCGATCATGGACCTATGTGCTCTGTCCAAAGGACTTGTCGTCGTGACCGGCCCGACCGGTTCGGGCAAATCGACCACGCTCTGTGCTATGGTCGACTCGATCAACAAGTCCCGCGAAGACCACATCATCACCATCGAGGACCCGATCGAGTTTGTTCACGACAATCAGAAATGCCTCGTTAACCAGCGCGAGGTTCACAATCACACGGACTCGTTCAAGAACGCCCTACGCGCCGCTCTGCGTGAGGACCCTGACATAGTCCTGGTCGGCGAAATGCGAGACCTCGAGACGATCTCGATCGCGATAGAGACTGCCGAAACGGGCCATCTCGTCTTTGGCACGCTGCACACGACGACCGCTCCATCGACCGTTGATCGAATTATCGACCAATTCCCGGCCGACCGTCAGCAGCAGATCCGCGTGATGCTCTCGGAATCGCTCAAAGGCGTGATCGCCCAAACGCTGCTCCCAAAGAAGGGTGGAGGCCGTGTTGCCGCATTGGAAGTTCTCATCGTCACGCCTGCCATCTCAAACCTGATCCGCGAAGGTAAGACCTTCCAGATCCCGTCGGCCATGCAAACCGGACGGAATCACGGCATGGTCATGCTCAACGACGCTCTGTTTGAGCACGTCCAGAATGGCACCGTCGAGCCGCTCGATGCATATATCAAGGCCGTGGACAAGACAGGATTTGAGTCGCTGCTGACGCGCGGCGGATTTAAGATCTGACAATTTGCAGTCTCCCAAAACCTCTGGCGGCGAAACTCACATACCGCCGCCGTTTTTGTCACCACGGCATCTTATCTAAGGTTGAAAGGCTCGTATGTTGATGTTGAACTCATAGATCGTACCCGTTGCTTTGTCCCTGAGTTTCAGAATGCCATCGTGACCGCCGGGATTGACCCAGGGCCTCCGCGCGTAGGATTTTGACGCTTTCCGACGCCCAGTAAAGAATACGGAAATGACCCGTTTCTTGCCCGGCCCTACGTATGTAATGCCTTTTGGAAGCCCGGTAAACCAATACGGCTGTAGCAGATCGGCGCCGTCATACGCCGGTGTGAGCGATAAATATTCCAGCGTGCGGCGGCGATTTGTCCTGTTGACGATCGTAATGTCGCCCACGGGCGTTCCTTCCGAGTGGCCGATAATAAACTTCTTGGACAAATAAAACGGCGTATCGCCGCAGGGGCTCGATTTGCGTTCCTCCCATTTCAGACAACTGAAATCCCATGGTTCACCTGCACTCTGCTGTGCCAGGACGATTGTGGAGCTGAGAACAAGGGATAACGCAAAAACCAGTAATAATCGGATTAGATGCATTAGATTTCTCCCAAAAAAGTATGTTACGCAACTCCTTTTTACCACGTCCCCGATTCCGCGCACAAGCAGGAAGGGTTCGCTTGCCGGTGCGATACCGACTTTGCCTATGAGATCCGTGGCCTTGCGCGTTTTCGCTGCAATATCTTCACGGATCGGAAGGGAATGGGCGCCTTCTTTCGCATTATTCCGAGTAAGATACTGACCGCAGAGCAGTTCGGCCTGTCGAAGGAGATTGTGGACCTGTGCTCTCTGTCCAAGGGGCTTGTCGTTGTGACAGGACCAACTGGCTTGGGTAAATCGACAACGTCCTGTGCAATGATCGATTCGATCTAAGTCTGGGTTCGAGACGATCCTGACACACGGCGGATTCAAGCTCTAACAGGGCCCGGAAAAAGGCTCAAATTCCTGGATTTTGCGCAGGTTGGTTTTGATGCTACTGTTTTCTTTGATAGAAGCAGCGGCATCGGCTGAACTTTACGGCCGCGGTTCGCGTAATAGCAGCGACTCAGATGACAAGAGTATTTTTCAAAGTGACCATCGCGGCCATCTGTGCGCTGCTGATCGCTGCATGCGGCGACACCGGCGCCAATTCAGGCACAAACAGCTCGTCCAAGCCAACCAACCGCACCTCCACAAACAAGTCGGCTGATTATCCGCCACTACCCTCGAACGTAACAGATGCAGAGTTTGAGATGATCGACGGCTCGAAGAGCAAGGTCGCGGACCGCAAAGGCAAAGTCGTGCTCATCAATCTCTGGGCGACGTGGTGCGGGCCGTGCCGCGGCGAGATGCCGCACCTGGTCGAGCTTCAGAACACCTATGGCGACAGTGGATTCACAGTCCTGGGACTGGATATCGGTGCTTACGACGGCAAGCCCGAAAAGGTAGAAGACATCCAGCGATTCGCCGCGTCGATGAAATTGAACTATGAACTAGCCCGGATCCCGGGTGAGCTTGTGGGTAAGTTTAATCGCGTCTCTAACTTCAACGCCGTCCCGCAGAGTTTTCTGATCGACCGCGAAGGACGGCTAAGGGGCGTTTTCCTCGGCGGCGGAGCAGACGTGATCGGCAAGATGAAGCAAACGGTCGTGAGCGTCATGAACGAGTAATATACTCGGTTCCCGGCGGTATCTGGGGCTGAACAACAACGGTCTTAAAATCCGCGATACTCACCCGCCCGGCAGGTGAGCGTTTGGGCTTATTCACAAATTTCTTCTCGGTATAACGAACTACGGCCTTTCCCAATCCGCGAGCGTCGCTGTAAAACGCCGCGATCTGTGCCGCCTCGATCAGTGTGCTGTGGGGGATATCTGCACCACCGCGTTTTCTGACAACGACGTGTGAGCCGGGATAGTCAGCGGCGTGCATCCAGATATCGCGCGAGCGCGCCACACGAAAGGTCAGAAAATCGTTGTCCGCCGCCTTTTTGCCCACGAGTATCTCGTAACCGTCGGACGATGCGAAACGGCGCGCACCCTTAAATTCTGCCTCGGTCTTTTTTTTCGGCCGCGTGTCCTTGATCGGCTTTTTCGTTTCGCCCGCTGTCGTGAGAAACTCGCTGTCACCGCTCACGATCGCCACATCGACTGTTCTCAGCCGTTCGCGGGCCTGGTCTAGTTTCGCCTCGGTGATCCTTAGTCGCTGGGCCACGGCATCGGCAGCATTACGGGATTTCGTGTAGCGACGGAAGTAGGTCTGGGCAGCGTCTGCGGGGGTAGCTGCGTTTTCGGCCGGAATGGCCAGCATTGGCGTCGCCGCGTCAAAATAGTCCGTAACGTAAAAGTTGTCAGCCTCCAGAACGGCAGTCGAGGCGTTCGCGAGCAGCAGGTCGCCGAACTTCTTCCATTCGGCCGCATCACCGTGGCGGCGAAGGTCGCCATGCAGGTTCTCGATAAGTTTCTCGATCTTGGCGATCTCACGGACGCTCTTTCGTCGGGCGGATGCGGCCAGCCGCTCAAAGTCGGGATCGGGTTGAACTCGGGATTCGTCCTGCGTCACAGGTCGATTGTAATCGATGCGGGCGGCAAGGCGCCGCTAGAATTCCTTTACCTGTATCGTGCCCGAAAGCAGATCATGCAGCGCCCTGTTCTCTTCGTTATAGAGAACGGTCAGGAAGCCCGCACCGGCCAGCGGCAGAGTGACAAGA
>JAGOWF010000245.1 GCA_018060305.1 Pyrinomonadaceae bacterium | reverse complement strand
TGGAAGATCCAGCCCTTGAACCAAAAATACACCAGCAGGAGAACGGTGATCACAGCCATCAGGCCGAGAACCGCAAAATAGCCGCCCGGCTGTTTGAGCTCGGGCATAAATTCAAAATTCATCCCGTAAATACCGGCGATCAGAGACAGCGGCAGGATGATCGCCGACACGACCGCGAGCGTTTTCATCACGTCATTCGTCCGCGTGGCGATGACCGAAAAGTGCATATCAAACAAGCTCGCCACGAGATCGCGATAGCCCTCGGCGAGATCGGAGATGCGCACCAAGTGGTCGTGAACATCGCGATAGAACGGCAGCACATTCACCGGTATCTGAGGGAATTCACCACGCGAGATACGATGCAGCACTTCCAGTTGTCGCGCCGAGATCCGTCGCAGTCGAGCGACCGCTCGCCGCACATCCATGATGTCGGTGAGCACTGCGTTGTTTGTCCTGCGCATGTCAAAAACACGATCCTCGAGGGCGTCGATCGCCTGATCAAAATCCTCGATGATCGGCGTGTAAAGATCGATCAGCTCGTCAAGGATGCTGTGCAGCAGATACGCGGCACCACGATGACAGATATATGTGCTGGCGCGGATATGCTGCTTGATGGTCTTTAGCGACCTGAATCGCTGCACGTGAAATGTCACCACATAGTTGGCCCCGAGATATGCGTCCAGCTCCTTAGTGACAAAATTGCTCGGCCCCGTCTCGCCCGGCTTGATACCGTGGACGATCAGGTAGATGAACTTCTCAAATGCCTCGACCTTAGGCTGATGCCGCACCTCGATGCAGTCCTCGACCGTCAGGTAATGAAAGCCGAAAACATTGAGCAAAACGTCCTTCGCTTCTTCGAGCTGTTCCGCGGTCTCGCCCTGCAGATCGACCCAGACGACGTTGGTCTCATCCGCCAGCAACGCCGGCAGATCGTCGCGCGAAATGCCCTCCTCGACCTTCTCAGCCCCTTTTCTATAAAGAAAAACTTCCATTGACTGGAGGGGCGAGCATCTTGCTCGCCCATTTTCGCCCTCGTTCTGTAGATGCTAAAATTACCGTTTCGCCATAACGGTTTTACCACTGACTACCGACAACCGACAACTGATAACTGCATGAAAGTATTCATCGCCGACGACGTTAACGAAGACAAACTCAAACCGCTGACCGACGCCGGTATAGCCGTCGTCAAAAAGACCAAGCTCGAGGGCGAAGCTCTCGCGGCTGAATTAAAAGACGCCGACGGCGTCATCGTCCGCAGCGCGACAAAGATAACCGCCGAATTGATGGACGCCGCGCCAACCTTGCGCGTAATCGGCCGTGCGGGCGTGGGCGTCGACAATATCGACGTCAAAGCCGCGACCGCGCGGGGCATCGTGGTGATGAACGCCCCCGACGGCAACACGATCACGACCGCCGAACACACCATCGCGCTCCTCGTGAGCATGGCCCGCAACGTGCCCCAAGCCCACGCCAAACTGCAAAACGGCGAGTGGGACAAAAAGAGCTTTGTCGGCGTCGAATTGCACGGCAAGACACTCGGCGTGATCGGCCTGGGCCGCATCGGCAAGCACGTCGTGCAGGTCGCGCGCGGCCTCGGCATGACGGTCGTCGGCTACGATCCGTTCATCGCGGCCGACCACGCAAAAGAGCTCGGCATCGAACTCGGCAGCCTCGACGAAGTCTTCGCCGCAGCCGATTTCCTGACGATCCACACGCCCGTGACCGACGAGACCCGCGGCATCATCGGCCGCGAAGCGTTCGCCAAAATGCGCCCCGGCGTGCGAATTATCAACTGCGCGCGCGGCGGCCTGGTCGATGAATCCGCCCTTATCGAAGCCCTCGACGCAGGCACCGTCGCGGCGGCGGCGCTCGATGTCTTCGCGACCGAACCGCTGCCCGCAGACTCACCTCTTTTAAACAGACAGAACGTCATCACTACGCCGCATCTCGGAGCATCGACGACCGAAGCGCAGCAAGGCGTGGCCCTGACCGTCGCCGAACAGATGCGCGATTACCTGCTCCACGGCGAGCTTCGCGGGGCCGTAAATGCGCCCAGCCTGGCCGCCGGCGAGCTTGCCGCCCTGCAGCCGTTCATCGACCTCGCAGCCAGCCTCGGCCGCTTTCAGGCCCAGATCCTCGACGAACCCTCGATCTCGAATGTCAGCCTCGAATACACAGGCGAACTCGCGGAGCGCGACGCCTCGGCCGTCACGCGTGCGTTCCTCGCGGGCCTTCTCCGCGACGTATCATCCCGCGTCAACGTCGTCAACTCAAACCTCATCGCCGAGGAAAGAGGCATCAATATCACCACCGCCTACTCCACGAGCACCCGCGACACCAACGCCGACATCCGCACCTCCGTAACCTCCGCCGACGGCACCCAAACCCTGTCCGGCCGCGTCTTCGCCACCGGCGAAGGCCGCATCACCCGCATCGGCAACTTCGCCATCGAAGTCGCCGTGACTGGAGCGCAGGCGTCCTCGCCTGCTTCGGGCCATTCGTTACTTGTAACGAAAAACCATGATGTCCCCGGCGTCATCGGCCGCCTCGGCACCACCCTCGGCGAAAACGGCGTCAACATCAGCCGCTTCTACCTAAGCCGCCAGGAAAAAGGCGGCGAAGCCCTAGCCGTAGTAGAAATCGACGCCGCCGCCGAAGAAAACACGCTCGACCAACTCCGCCAGATCGACTCGGTCATTCTCGTCAAACAAGTGCGCCTCTAATTCCGCAGTCGGAAGGTCTGATTGTATGCGATGTTGGTTTTTTGTATATTTAACGTTATGAAAGCCATAGTAGTGACCCCAAAGAGCGACACCGAATTCAAATTCATCACGGAACTGCTTAAGAAGCTTGGCATCGGCACTTCAACATTGACGACAGCGCAGATGGAAGATATCGGAATGTTGAAATTGCTGCGTAACGTCGACAGATCAAAAAAAGTGAGTCGCAGTTCAATAATGAAAAAGCTGTCTGCGTAATGAAAGTCGAATTCCTTAAGAGATTCTCAAAGGATATCGACGAAATTACCGTGAGGTCGGTTAGGTCAGCCTTAAAGAGAGTGATCGAACTAATGGAATCCGCCGACACTCTCGGCAAGATCCCAAACACCAAGAAACTAAAAGGTCATAAAACCGCTTATCGAATCCGAGTCGGAGAATATCGGCTGGGTTTTTTCTTCGAAAACAAGACGATCATCCTCGCTCGCTTTGTTAATCGAAAGGACATCTACAAACTTTTCCCATAGCAGTCGCTATCTTTGGCCTTTGGCCTTCGAATCCGCATTCCGCAATCCGTATTCGCTTCGCCGTAGCCGTAGGCGAAATAGACGCCGCCGACGAAAACGTGCTGGATCAATTACGCCGTATCGAGGCTGTGATATTCGTCAAACAGGTGAAGCTCTAGTTCCCAGTCGGCGAAGCCGACGACATATTTGTAGCCCACAGTGCAAACTGTGGGAACGGATCGGCCCGCGATCCGAGCCGTCGGAGACGGCGGCATATCATTCCCACAGATACCGTTGATCGTATTCTATACCGCTCTTGTCGAGGAGTGAGACAAATTCTGCGCGAAAATCGAAGCGGCGATGATGCTCCTCCTGGTCCCGAATGTATTTGACCACGGCATCGACGTTCGATCGCGACACGCTGAAAGCACCAAAACCTTTTTGCCAGGCGAACTTCGATCCAAATCTCTCTTTGACCCAACGCGAAGAGTTCGCTTTAATGAACCGCATCGCATCGGAAATTGAAACATTTGGCGGCAGCAGGATCAGTAGATGAACGTGATCCGATAGGCCGTTTACGATGATCGCCTTGCCCTTTAGTTCCCTGACGAGTCCGCCAAGATACGCAAACAATTCCGTCCTGATCTCATCGGTTATCAACGGCAGCCGCCCTTGCGTGCTGAACACGATGTGACTCAATAGATTTGTGTACGTGTGAGCCATAAGTGGTGGTTATGCCGCCGCCTTCGACGGCTCGACGCTTGTTTTTGATCTGTTCCCACATCTCGCGATGTGGGCTACAAATATAACACCGTCTTCGACGGTTTTGCGAGTCCGCGAAGCGGACGGGATAGTTGTAGCCCCGCGTGAAGCGAAGCGAAACGTGGGGTTGGAGACAAAAGCAGATTGAGCGTGTGAAACACGCGGCATAGGCCGCATGCTACGCAGCGCTCGTTTTTGTGACCGCCGATTCCACACGTAAGCACGTGTGGCTACAATTATATCGCTGACTTCGTCAGCTTAAGAAGATACCTGTTCACATCACAAGCGCGCTTCACGATCATCTAGTAGGAAGCCCTACGTTCGAGCAGCAGTGAGGATGTCTGAAAAGTCTGCTACTATGCGGTGGAGCCGCGAAAGACGGTAGCCAGACGTGAAAC
>JAGOWF010000244.1 GCA_018060305.1 Pyrinomonadaceae bacterium | reverse complement strand
GCTCCACCGCGTAGAAGCAGACTTTTCAGACATCCTCCACAGCACTGCGGCGAAGCCGCGCAAAAGCGGTGGTTTCCGCACAGCAGTCTGGCGACCGCTTTAGGAGGTTATAGTTTCGGCTTCAGAAAATGGAACTGCTCTACGCTTAGGCTTCGCGGCCGACCGCACTTTTCTCAGATCAAGTATCAGTATGCCGTCGTCGTCGAAATGAGCATCGGTGAAGCGGACCGTCTCGCCCAGTCGGACACCGAACTCCTGCATAAAGCTGTAGATCCGCACCACTCGGCCGCCATGCCCGCTTCGGCTAAGCAGCGGATAGGATCCCGTGGTTCCGCGGTGCGTCGCCTGCAGGCCGAGGGTCGAAGTGAGCTTGTCCCAGAGCACAAAAACCGCCGACGGCTCGCCGAGGCGCCAGAAAGTGTGGCTCGTCATAAAGATATGCCCTTCCGGGTTCATCGTGGCGTAGATGGCCGCCCAACGCCCTTTCGGTTTCTCGAAAGAAGATTTGATCCAGTGTCTGTCTGACATGTATCTTACGCTAGCACGGAAACGATATCGTGTCAAGTGTGCAAGATTGAGATGCTGTAAGGTGCCTTCATCTGCGTCCCCAAACGGTCCGTTTTTGCACACCTCAGGTCATACGTTTTTGCCGTTGGTCATACGGTCTGGGACGCAGGGACGTGAACGATGGAGCCAACAAGAAAAAAACACCATGGGAGAGCGCAGTGCGGACACTGGATCCAAACAGGAGACGATCATTTAGGCTTCGCCAGAGCGGGCAGTTTCGCCTGGGCCGCGATGATGTCGCTGCACATCTCGAGGGCGGCAAGGATCGAGCCCTTTTGGGCCGGCTCGGTGGATTTGTCGAGTTCCATTCTTAACGCGGGCTGATAGCGAGCAGCGGCCTTGGCGAGAATGCGCACCGCATTCGGAAACACATCACTATATTTCTTTGGCTTTTTGTTATCCGGATCGACGACCATCGAATCGGGCCGCTCGGCGAGATTATCGATGTCGGCTATGGCTTTTTCGAGGATGCGGCGTATGTCCCACAGCAGGTCGCGGCGCGAGGCGTTAGGCAGCGTGCCCCATTTCTCGGCCTCTTTGGGCGAGATCGGCTCGCCGCCGACATCATTGTTTAAGGCAGTGAAACGCCGGTCGATGATCTTCGTCAGCAGCGTCGTGCGCTTGTCGAGCTGCTGCGCATCACGGATCATCTCGATCTCTTCGAGCGTGAAATAATCGCGCTGGCCGAGTGCGTCATGCGGCATTGCAAAGGTGAATGCGGCGGCCGCGATAAAGAGTAAAATGAGAGTCTTCATGGACGATCCTGCCTCGGTTTCGGGTCGTTATCGACGACAACGGTCTCGCCAAACATCGGCTCCAGGGCACGCGCCCTCGTGTCTCGGACGTAGTTGAGCAGTTTATCGATATAAGATTCGTATCTCAGCGGCACCTCGCGCCTGAGCATCTCGAGACGCGGCGAATATTTTCGCAGTCCGATCTCGAAGCGTTTGTAGTTGTCCAGCACCTTGTCGCGGTTGGGATCGAGCCGATCGAGATGCGCTATCACATGGTCCATGAGCGCATGAAAGCCGCCAAGCTCAGTGTACATCCCCGCAAGATCGCCCCTCCCTGCGAGCCTCTCACTGTTTGAGAGGCGTGTGTCCATCAATTCAAGGGCAAGCTTTGTCCGCTCCTTTAGGTCGAGTTCGGCACGAAGCCGCTCGCGTTCTTTTTTTGAAAAGACCTTTAGCGGCGGCGGGGCTTCATCATTCGGCCCGTCCTGTGCTGAAACAGCGGTGGAAAATACAAAGATGGATGTCAGTGCGACTGCAAAAACCAAACCGGCCCGGCTCAAACGCCCGGCACGTATTTCGTTCTTCGTTTTCCGTTCTTCTGTCTTCACTTTTTCTTTGCCAGCTTCTCGACTAGCGGAAGCCGCAGATTGACCTTCTCTATGTCAAGCTTATCGCGTTCCGGGTCTGCGAGTCGCAGAAATCGCTGGTAGTTTGCAAGAGCATCGATGTATTCGCCGATCTGATCGTGCGAGATCCCGAGAAAAAAATATGCTGACGGCTCCTTTGGCCTGGCCCGCGAGAGCCACTCGAATTCACCCTTGGCCTCAGCGTATCGCTTTAGCTGGAACAGAGCGGCCGCGAGATTAGCATGCAGAGTCGCATGCTCTGGCGCCGCCTTGAGGATGCGCCTGAGCAGGTTTACGGCCGCGTCATATTGTTTTGCCTGCACGAGGGCCGCAGCGTATCCGATCGCGTGATCGACGTTCTCAGGCTCGGCCGTGTTTGCCCTGCGGCAGTATTCGAGCGCTTTTGCCGGATCATCGCGGCGATAGGCTTTGCACAGGCGGCCAAGTATGCCGGCATTACTCGGATCGGCATCCAGGAGTTTCTCGAGTTCGGCCGGCGATGCCGTCTTTGCCTTTAGCCGTTCGCGAAGTTCGATGGCTGATTGGGTCGGTTCAGCCATCGCCGACAGTGTCGCCAGAGCATCTTCGGACTTGCCTTCGTAGGCGTAAACGGCAGCCTCAAGATAATTGACATGGTCCCCAGTTCCGGCCAGCGCCTTGAGCCGATCGACAAGCGCTCGTGCCCTGATAGTGTCACCGTCAGCCAGGGCGACCTCAGCCGCCTGCATGAGTACCGTTCGGTTACTTGTATCTGTTGCCAGTGCGTTCGCGAGGCTAGTCCGCGCGTCCTTCATTAAGGCGAGCGCAGATTCGAGCGCGGCGCGGGCCGTCCATAGGGCAGCCGTGGGGTTTGCTTTGCCGGTCGTAAGGGCCGTGACCTTTGATAAAAGATCCAGAAGAGCAGCCTTCGGCGCTTTTGCATTGAGGCGAAGTTCGATCAGCGCGGCAAGAGCGAGCGAATTCTGCGGTTCGGTCTTGACGACCTTCTCAAGCATCGGTTCCGCCTCGGCGGGCGCCTTTTGGACAAGCAGCGAACCGAGGCTGGTCATCGCGAGCGTCCATTCGGGGCGAAGTTCGAGTGCGCGGCGGAACGATCGCTCGGCCTCATCCGGCTTGCCGAGGCTGAGAAATGCCGCACCGCGTTGATACTCGGCCTCGGGAAAATCAGCGACGATCGAGATCGCCTTTTCATAGAGCTTTATCGCCTCGGCAAAGCTCCCTTTCTCATGCAGTTCCTGGCCGGCGTTAAATATCGCGATCGGGTCATCATCGTCGGCCGGCTCAGTTTGTCCGCGCACCTTCGGCGTAACCGCGACCAAAGCGATCGCGAGGGCCGCAAACGCGAGTATTTTAATTCCCAAGTTCATCGACAATAACCGCAAATTCCCATCCTAACATCGGCCTTGCGACAAGCGAAGTCTTTCGCCGTCCGTCGTTTGCGTTATGTCGATCAGGTAAGTTAACATTTCGGCATTGGAAGCGACCAATATCTCAAATTTCCATCCGGGAATGACCGCATCACTCGCACAATCAGACCGAGATCGACCGCACGCTGAAACAGTTCAGATGCGTGGTTGTTCTGTTGTGTTGGTTAGCATACGTAGCGGGTCTGAGATCGCGTCCAAGATACATTAAAGAGGACTTGGAGAGACTTTACAGAAATGGCAAACCCGATGGCCGATGAAATGCGGCGATTCCGCGGCAGCGACGAGAAAAATCCGTTCGAAGCGATGAGCGAACGATTTGATCGCGCCGCAAAATTATTGAACCTGGAAGAGGATCTGTACGCCGTGATGCGCGTCCCGAGCCGGGAGCTTAAGGTGTATATTCCCGTGCGAATGGACACAGGGCATATACAGGTTTTCGAAGGCTTTCGCGTGCAGCACAACTTTGCCCGCGGGCCCGCAAAGGGCGGCATACGCTACGCTCCCGACGTTTCACTCGACGAGGTCAAGGCCCTGTCAGCCTGGATGACCTGGAAATGCGCCGTCGTAAACGTGCCCTTCGGCGGCGGCAAGGGCGGTATCATCTGCGATCCAAAACAGATGTCGATCGGCGAACTCGAGCGAATGACACGACGTTATACCGCTGAGCTTATTGACTTTATCGGCCCGGACAAGGACGTTCCGGCACCGGACATGAATACGAACGAGCAGACGATGGCCTGGATCATGGACACCTATTCCATGCACAGCCGCCACACGGTCAATGCCGTCGTTACCGGCAAGCCGGTCGCCCTCGGCGGCAGCTTGGGGCGCCGTGAGGCCACGGGCCGCGGTGTGCTCATTACCGTCAACGAAGCCATTAAGCGATTTGACCTGACGCCCGAAAAGACAAGAGTGGTTGTTCAGGGCTCCGGGAATGTGGGCGGCATCGGCGCTGAGCTAATGCACAATACGGGCTATAAGGTCATAGCTATCGCGGATGTTCATGGCGGTATCGTCAACACGAATGGCCTTGACATCCC
>JAGOWF010000243.1 GCA_018060305.1 Pyrinomonadaceae bacterium | reverse complement strand
GCAAAATGGAAAACGTTCTCGGCCGCTCGGTCCCGGGCTGGTATGACACGCATGCGCGGCATTCATCTGTTGGCGATACACAATGAAGCAGGAACCAAAAAGGTCATTGCGTGAACAAAGCGCTTGGCTGCTCGGGGCCAAGATCATTGGTTTTGCGTTCAGCTTCTTTCTGCCGCTGATCATAGTCCGCTACCTCGCTCAGGACAAGGTCGGCGTTTATCGCGAAGCGTTTCAGGTAATTACGAACGCCGTCATCATCCTGTCGATGGGCTTCGCGATGAGCGCGTATTATTATCTGGCCCGCGAAAAAGAACGCCGAGGCCCGGCGGTGCTCAATATTCTGCTCTTCAATTTCGTCATAGGCGGCCTGGCATGCCTGACGCTATTCCTATTCCCGCAGATCATCGGCAATATTTTTCGCAGCCCGGAGCTGACGCATCTCGCGCCAAAGATCGGCGTTGTCATATGGCTATGGGTCTTTTCGAGCTTTCTTGATACGGTCGCCATCGCCAATCAGGAGGCCCGCGTCGCAACGGTCTTTATCGTGCTCGCGCAGCTTACAAAGACACTGCTGATGGCGAGCGCTGTGTTTGCATTCACCACCGTCGAGGCCTTTCTTTACGCGGCGATGGTGCAGGGCGTGCTGCAGACATTCATCCTGCTGCAATATCTGCGGTCACGGTTTCCCGGATTCTGGCGAGGCTTTAGCTTCGCGTTCTTTCGCGAGCAGATGGCCTACGCGATACCGTTCGGGCTTACCGGTATCCTCTGGATGGCGCAGAGCGACATTCACAACTATTTTGTCGGATACAAATTCTCGTCGGCCGAGTTTGCGATCTACGCCTACGGCTGCTTTGAGATACCGCTGATCGCGATGCTGTCTGAATCGGTCACATCAGTACTGATCCCGCGCATGAACGAGCTCCAGCAGGCGAATGACCGCGACGAGATGATACGTCTGACGGCGCGGGCGATGCACAAATTAGCGCTCGTTTACTTCCCGATCTATGTCTTTTTGATGATCACGTCGCAGACGTTTATCATCACGCTGTTTACGCAAAACTATGCGGCGAGCGCGTCCGTTTTTGCCGTGAATCTGACACTACTGCCATTCAGCATCCTGATCACCGACCCGATCGTCAGGTCATATAAGGAACTCGGCCGTCTTTTCTTACTGACAAGGATCCTCGTGCTTGCAGCCCTGATCTGCGTGCTCTATTACGGCCTCGGACAATTTGGCCTGACCGGAATGATCACGACGGCGGTGGGAGCGATCCTGGTGGAGAAGCTGATCGCCGAAACAATGGTGATCCGTAAGCTCGGCCTCGGATTGCAGCATCTGCCCTTGCTCAAGAATGTCGGCAAAACGGCCGTAGTCGCAGCACTGGCCGGGCTGGTGACATATGTCGTATATACGAATCTGAAGGATTATCTGGTCGGCGTCGGCGAACATTTTGCCGCGGAGACGCTGCACACGACGCAGCTCGCCGCATTGAATTTTGTCGGCGGCAGCCTCGTGCTGCTGATATCGGGCTTGGTCTTTGCTCCTATCTACCTGATCGCCGCCAACCTGCTCGGCCTGATCGAGGATGGCGAAAAACAGACCGTCAAAACCTTCATTCGCCGCCTCATTCCTCGCCGCGACGGCCAACCGCTTACCGACACGCAATGAACGACGAGCCCACATTCATAACAAAACTCGGCTGGAATCTGCCGTGGCTCGCCCGCTATCCATTGTCGCGGGCGCGGTCGCTGATCCATCAAACGGCGTTTGAGAAGAAACACTTTATCATCACGGTCGCAAACCATTTTGAGCCCGGCTGGAGCGAGAACGGTGTTCTTGACCACAAGACGCAGATGCGTCGGCTCCGGGAGTATCACAGGCTGGCCCGCGAGACCGGCGAGGCCGTTCGCGATGCGGACGGGACGAAATTTCGCCACACAAATTTCTATCCCGCCGAGCAATATCATCCTGAGATCCTCGACGTCATGTCGGAAATGCAGGCCGAAGGCCTCGGCGAGGTCGAGGTCCACCTGCATCACGGCGTCGGGGAGCCGGATACGTCGGATAATTTGAGATCGACACTGGTCGAGTTTCGCGACACGCTCGCCGAAAGGCACCGCTGTTTGTCACGAACCTCGGAAACAGACACGCCAATGTATGCGTTCGTCCACGGAAACCTCGCTCTCGCAAACTCATGCGGCGGCCGCTTTTGCGGTGTCGATAATGAGATGCAGATCCTTCAGGAGACCGGCTGCTATGCCGACATGACGCTGCCGTCGGCACCCGACCAGTCGCAGATCGCGGTCATCAATCAGATCTACGAATGCGGCGGCCCCCTGGATCGGCCAGTGCCGCATGCTTTCGGCACGAGGGCAATCGTGAACGGTCATCAGCCGCAGCTGCCGTTGATCTTCACCGGCCCGCTGATGATGAACTGGACCCGTCGCATCCGCGGCCTGCCCGTGCCTCGCATCGACGACGGAGCACTGGCAGCGAATCAACCGTTCGACGCCGCTCGTTTTCGTCGCTGGATATCGGCTGATATTACAGTGGACGGCCGCTCCGATTGGGTGTTTATAAAGCTCTATTGCCACGGTTTTTTTGACCGTGACCAGAGCGCGTGCATCGGTGAGGACGCAAGGAGGTTCTTCATCGAGATGATCGAGAACACCGACAAGGCCGGCAATAAGGTCCATTTCGCGACCGCCCGCGAGGCGTTCAATATCGCACGGGCCGCAATGGACGGAAAGTCAGGCGATCCTAACGCTTTTCGAGATCACCTGCTGACACCGATCATGGCCGAGGGCCGCTGAAAGCTTGTTATCATGGCAGTTGGAATGGCGAAACCTTTATCCAGGATCAAGAAGGTCCGCAGCCTCGATGAGATAATCACGCGGGGCGGCCAGGCCATCTCTGCCTATCGTGATCAGCGCGGCGGCATTGAACTGCCATCCGATGAGAGCTTTGCCAAGCTCATCGACGAAACGCAGTTTGGCTCGGCCCCGATAATCGCTGAAAGCCTGTGGCAGGCGTTCTTCAAGAATGGTTCTGAGAGATTCTTTCCGTCCCTTCAGGATCGAGACACGTCCGTCTCGGCTTTCAGAGCGACGTTCGACGACGGTGTAGCCGAACGATTTATCGCGGCGGCAGACAATATTGTGGACGGCCGCATCGATCTCCTAGGACTGAAAGGGCTATATGTCGGCAAGGATATCGACTGGCTCCGCGAGCCGCTCTCGGCGAAGCGTTCACCGCTCAAACACTGGAAAGAGTTTGACGATTTTGACACTGAATCCGGCAATAAGAAGATCGTTTGGGAACTCAATCGCCACCAGCATTTTTTCACGCTCGGCGTCGCATTTTGGCTGACGAGCGATGAAAAGTACGGCGAGGCATTTGCACGGCACCTGTCGTCCTGGATCGAGCAAAATCCGCCGGGGCTTGGCGTTAACTGGTCAAGCAGCCTTGAGATCGCGCTTCGCTCGATGTCGTGGATATGGGGATTCCATTTGTTTCGAGACTCCGACCATCTGACGCCAAAGCTCTTTTTGGACGCCTTAAAGCATCTCCACCGTCACGGGCGCCATATCGAGCGTTACCTTTCAAAGTATTACAGCCCTAACACGCACCTGACCGGCGAAGGGCTCGGCCTGTATTATCTCGGGACGCAGTTGCCGTTCTTCAAACGCGCCGAGCGATGGCGGCGACTGGGCGAGGACATTCTAACGGGCGAGATCGAGAAGCAGATACTCCCCGACGGAGTATATTTCGAACAAAGCCTGTGGTATCAGCGATATTCGGTTGATTTCTACGTGCACTTTGCGATTTTGCGCTCGCTATTCGGCGGCCCGTGCCTCAATACGGACGCCGCTAGGATCGAGAATCGCCTCCAGGCCGCATTTGACTGGATGATGGCTGCGACACAGCCGGATGGCTCGACGCCGCTGATCGGCGACGACGATGGCGGACGGATGCTGCCGCTGACGAGCGCGCGATCTGATGATTTTCGCGCTTCGCTCGCGGTATCAGCGATCATCTTTGACCGCGCCGACCACAAATTCGTAAGTGGCGGCATCAATGAAGACATCTTTTGGCTTACCGGAATCGAAGGCCTCGCAGCATACGACCGGCTGAACGCTGCCGAGCCCGCCCTGAACTCGGCCGAATTCAAGGATGGCGGCTATTGTGTAATGCGCGACGGCTGGCGCGACGCGGACAATTATCTGATCGTCGATGCGGGTGAGGTTGGGGCACTGTCGGGCGGCCACGGACACGCCGACGCCTTGTCGATCGTCGCTTCGATCAATGGACAGCCGCTTCTGGTCGATTCGGGAACTTACACATATCACGAGTCACGCGAGCTGCGCGATTACTTTCGCTCGACCTCGGCCCACAATACGCT
>JAGOWF010000035.1 GCA_018060305.1 Pyrinomonadaceae bacterium | reverse complement strand
GCGGAACAGAGTTTTGGCGCACCGGCGGCCGAACTTCGCATCGCGAAACAGAAGATATCACCTGACCGAGACGGCCGCTCACGCTATTTTGTGACCGCGGTCAAACTTGCCGTGATCGACGAGTATGAATCACAGTTTGAGTCGCTCGGCTGGAAGGCCGGGCTCATTCTGCCCCGAACGGTCAGCGAGGCGAATTGGCTTATCGACCGCCAACAGAGCGGCGATTCACTGCTCGTCAGCGGGAATCTGGAGGGCTTTACGGCGCTCTTGCTGCGGGGCAACGAGCCGGCCGTTATCCGTTCGGTGACGTGCGCCCCGGCGGAGGTCGATGATGAGATCTACCGGCTCGTGATGTTTTATAGCGACCGCTTTGGCGGCGAAAACGGCGGCGGGATTCTCGAACGCCTGCTGGTCGTCGGCCGCTCGGTGCTGCCCGCGAAGGTGCAGGAGATCGCGTCGGAAGCGCTCGGACGTCAGGTAAATGTGCTGTCACACGACGATGTCGGGTTGAGCTTGCCGGGCGGCGGATTCAGCTTCGACGACATCGCCGCCCCCGCCGGCCTCGCCGCCCTGGGTGCGTAGGATTTGACCCACGAAATACACGAAAGGCACGAAAACAGGACTTCTCCTTTTGTTTCGTGCCTTTCGTGTATTTCGTGGGTCATTCTTGTCCAGAGTTGGCGTGGTGAAACAATATCGATAGAATTACCGTAGTAAACGGCAACTGAAATGGCGGCATACGCGACCAGTATCGAAGGCATCCGGGCATTGACCGACGGCGAGATCATCGTCGGCATTATCAGTGGCCGCACGGACGGTTTTGAGGAGCTTGTGCGTCGTTATCAACGGGCGATCACGGGATACGTATTTCGCCTCATCGGTGACTACGAAGGCTCGCTCGATGTAACGCAGGAAGTTTTTATCAAGGTTTACAACTCGATCGAGAAATACAGTCCTGAGTACAAATTCTCGACCTGGCTGTATCGCATTGCGCACAACGCTGCGATCGATCACCTCAGGCGAAATTCGATCACTCCGCAGAGTCTTGAGACGGAGAACGCCGAGGGCACGTATGAGATCCAGATCGAGAGCCGCATGTCGTCGCCCGAACAGGACCGCGAACGCAGCGAGTGGCGGACAGAGATCGATGCGGTGGTCCGCTGTCTTCCGCCCGCGTATCGGGACCTGATCCTACTCCGTCACGCCCGCGATCTGAGCTACGACGAGATCGCTCAGGTTACGGGTTTACCGCTTGGCACTGTAAAGAATCGCCTGTTTCGCGCACGCGAGATGATGCGCTCGATATTCATCGAACGGGGATTTACCGGAATCTGATATGAGGCTCGATCACCCACAACACGCCTGCCCGTCGGATCAGATCGCAGCTTACCTCGATGGTGAGTTGATGGCGGAGCGCGAGATCGTACTCGATGCTCATTTTGCGTCGTGCCGTGTCTGTCGCGAGGAATTGAACAGCCAGAAGCAGTTTTTGCACGGCCTCGAATCGACATTGAGGCGAGAGGCGAATGTGGATCTGCCGGACGATTTTACCCGTCGCCTCGTTGCGAACGCCGAGAGTTCGGTCGCCGGCCTGAGGCGTCCCACAGAGCTCTACAACGCGATATTCATCACGGCCGGACTCGCACTATTTGGCCTCTTTGCCGTCGGCGCGGATGCGGGGAAACTGTTTGCAGGCATCCTGAACTTTCTTGAACAGTCGGCGAGCATCATCGGCATCGTGGGACGGATGCTTTATTCCATCTTCGTGGGGGCAGCCATCATCATTCGCTCGCTGGCGTCTCACGTCAGTTCGGACGGCGTCGCAGCGGGCGCGGGCGTGCTGGCCCTTCTGTTGATGACTATCTGGTTCGCTTCGCGGACAGTGCTCCGCATGCGGCGAGCGTGATCTATTTTTCCGGCGAAGTGAATTACCTTTCGGACAACTCGATTCTCCGTCACGCGCTGTCGCGGCTGCGTCTGCCTGCATTGGTGGCGATAGCGGTCGCCGGCCTTGCCCTGCAGGGACTCGCGGTCAACCCTGAGATCACGGTTTCGGACGATGAATCTACTGTGATCGTCAACGATGCGCCTGAGCAGGAGCTCTATGTGATCGGGAAATCGGTCATCGTCAACAAGCGCGCAAAGGGCGTGCTGGCCGTTGGTGGTGACATCATCATCGAGGGCCGCGTGGAGGGCGATATCGCGGCCGTCGGCGGTAATGTGATCCAGAAAGAGACGGCATACGTCGGCGGCGATATCATCGTCTTTGGCGGCGCATACAAGCCTGAGGCGGCCGAGCCATTGCGGGAGCCGGGCAAAGAGACGGTGACGTTTGGCGTTTTTGAAGAGGAGCTTCGCGACCTTGGAAAGAATCCGTCACAAATACTCAGCCCGACCCTCTCACTCAGCTTTGTTGCTCAGCGAGTGATCCTGGCGCTCTTTTGGTTCGTGGTTTCGATGGTCATGGCCACGCTGGCTCCCGGTGCCGTCAGCCGGGCGGTCGCTCGGATAAACCTTTCTCTGCTAAAGATATCAGCCGTAGGGGCCGCTGCCATTGTGCTGCTAATTGCGCTCATGATCGCCGGCGCCCTTGTGCTTCCTGACTATCTGAGCGCGACGATCGGCCTGATGGGTGCTCTCGTGCTTGTGCTCGGATACGTTTTTGGCCGGGTAGCCTTGCAGGTAAGCGCCGGCAAATTCCTGCAAAAGCACTTTCTCGGCGAGGCCAACCGGTCAGAAACCCTCGCTATATTGATCGGCGTCGTCGTTTGGACGCTTCTGCTCTCGCTCCCCTATGTTTGGCTTATCGCCCTCTTCGCGATCTTCATAGCCGGCATCGGCCTGGTCCTCACCGGCCGGGTGACGACGCGCTGGCAAAACTCGTAAGTCTCACGCTTGCACAATTTTACATTTCTTTACAAACAGGGATGAACCTTGCTGATAGAATCTTCGTCTTAGTATTGATACGTGCACTGCTTATAGAGATGTGATGTCGTATCAAATTCTTAGAAAGGAAAACGACGATGATTGAACGCTTTATTGCGACTGTCTTTATTTTATTTGCTTCGGCCGTGGTCTCGATCGTTTGGGGACAGGCCCCGACGTCTATCAAGCCCGTGTATATCGCAGGCGAGTTGGTGAGCATGTCAGCGAGCAAGCTGACGGTTGCGGCCAAGACTGGAAATGTCGATGTTGTGACGACCGAGTCAACTGCCTACAAGCGCGTGCCGCCTGACAAGGTGAGTATTGCTGCGGCGACCGGCGGAAAACTGACTGATATCAGCATTGGCGACAAACTGACGATCTCGGCACTACCGACAGCCGACGGCAAGGGCTTTACCGCTCGAACGGTCTATTTCTCGACAAAGGCTGACCTTGCGGCAAAGAACGCGAAAGAAGCTGAGGAATGGCGGACGCGAGGCATCTCGGGAAAGGTCGTTTCGGTGAATACGGAAACGAACCAGATCGGTATCGAGACGGGTTCGCTGATGAACAAGACATCTGTCACGGTCACGCCTAAAACGGATGCGAAGGTGCTCAGGTACGCGGCCGATTCGGTCAAATTTGCCGATGCGCGGCCGTCGTCGCTGGATATTATCAAGCCGGGCGACCAACTTAGGGCGCTTGGCGACCGCAGTCAGGACGGAACGACGTTTGCGGCCGAGACAGTGCTCACCGGAGGATTTCGTCAGATGGCGGGCACGGTCGTCTCGGTCGATACAGCGACGAAAGAGGCTGTGATAAAGGACGTTGCCACTAATAAAGACGTTACGGTGTCGTTTGGCGATGCCGTTTTCCTCAAGCGATTTCCAGAAGAAATGGTGCAGCGGTTGCTCGCGATGCAGACGGGCGGCCCGGGCGGCATTCGCCCGGCCGGAGCACCGACGACGACCGGCCAGACAGCACAGGCCGGACAAGGGCCGGCGGGCAGCGGGCCGCGAGGGCCGATAAATGGCGGCGGCCGCGGGCTGGATGAAATGGTCGAGCGTGCACCTAACATTACGGCCGCTGATCTAAAGGCGGGCGAGATGATCGCCATTCTAACAGGGGCCTCGGACGCGTCCCAGACAACTGTCGGCAAGCTCAAAGCGATCAAACTGATCGCGGGCGTCGAACCGTTTGTCCGCATCGCGCGGGCGACGAACAACTCCGGCGGGCCGCGTCGCGGACAGGGTGTCTCGGGTGATTTCTCGATCCCGGGCCTGGACGGAACAGGATTCTAATTGATCGATCTAATACCGTCGGATCTGCCGACACTATTTATTGTTTTATGAAAAAGTTATTTTTTATCGCAGTTCTAACCACGTTTTTGGCTAATCTGTCGTTTGCGCAGGCATCCGGCAGTGTCGCCGGTCAGGTAGTCGATAGTCTTGGAGCAGTCGTTGGCGGAGCGACGGTAACAGTCGTTGCGCAGGACGGAAAGGAGAAGCAGGTCGTTACCAATCCGCGCGGTGAATACCTTGTCGCGGGGCTTGTGCCGGGAACTTATACGGTCAAGGCGATAGCACCAAAATTCGCGCTTTATGAGAACAGCGAGGTTGCCGTCGCTGCGGGCGAACGCAACGAACTCGTAGTCGTGCTGACGGTGGCCGGACTTGAAGAGAGCGTCGAGATCGGCGGCGACACCGGGGTCTCGACGGAGCCCGACAACAATGCCGGAGCGACGGTTCTCAAAGGCAAGGACCTTGACGCGCTGCCCGATGATCCCGATCAGCTTGAGGCCGCGCTGCAGGCACTGGCCGGCGCGTCTGCCGGGCCTAACGGCGGACAGATATACATCGACGGCTTTACGGGCGGCCAGCTTCCGCCGAAGGACTCAATTCGCGAGATCCGCGTCAATCAGAATCCATTCTCGGCCGAGTACGACCGGCTTGGATTTGGGCGCATCGAGATATTGACCAAGCCCGGCTCGGATAAATGGCGTGGGCAGGCGTTTATGAATTTCAACGACGAGATGCTCAACTCGCGCAATCCGTTTGCGAACAATCGAGCGCCGAGCCAGACGAAGTTCTACGGCGCAAATATCTCCGGCCCGATACAGAAAGGGAAATCGTCATTCTTTGTCGATTTCAGCAACCGCGATGTCGATAATAACGCGATCATAAACGCCCAGATACTTGATCCGTCATTGAATATCGTGAACTTCAGACAGGACATCCAGGTGCCCAACAAGAGGCTCTCGATCGGCCCGCGTTTCGACTACGCGATCAATGACAAGAATACGCTTGTGCTTCGCTATCACTTCAACAAATCGAGCGCTGAGAATCAGGGGATCGGCGATACTTCACTCCTGTCGCGTGCCTACGAGACATCGAGCCGAGAGCATGAGATAAGGGCGACCGAGACGATGGTCATCAATGCCAAGACGGTAAATGAGACGCGTTTTGAGTTTAGCGACAACCGGCGCGAGCAGACCGGTGATAACACGATTCCGACGATCAACGTCTCATCGGCCTTTACCGGCGGCGGAGCGCAGATCGGGCTGAGCTACAACCGGAGTCGGATATTCGAGCTGAACAATTTTACGACCACTGCGCTTGGCAAGAATATGCAGCACACGATCAAGTTCGGTGCCCGTGTTCGCCATCTCAGTCTGGACGACAGGTCTGAGAACAACTTTGGCGGAACGTTCCTGTTCCCCGGTTTCTTTGGTGCGGACGCTCTCTGTGACCTTGACGGCGACAGCGTTGTCTCGCCGATCGAGCAATACCGCTGTAAGCTTTCGGGGGCAGTCGACCCACAGTATAATCCGACGCAGTTTACGATCACGACAGGCGATCCGCTCGCGAGCGTGTCCCGCACGGATGCGGGCCTCTTTATCACGGATGATTGGAGGGTAAGGCCGTCGTTGCTGCTGAGCTTTGGCCTCAGATATGAGAATCAGACGAACATCAGCAACAATAACAATTTTGCACCGCGGTTTGGCTTTGCGTGGTCGCCGGGTGCCGGAGGTGCTACGGCTCCGAAGACGGTCTTTCGCGGCGGTGCGGGTATCTTTTACGACCGCATCAGTGAGAGCCTGACGCTGCAGGCCGCCCGATTTGACGGCGTATCGCAGCTTAATCTGCTGGTCAGTGCCAACGAGACCGATCCCGACCGGCTTGCCGCTGCGCGCTTGCTGCTTGCCCAGCCGGTGTTCACTCTCAACGGCGTGACAAATGTGCCGACGGCTCAGCAGATCCTCGAGATGCTACCAGCGTCGAGTACGACTCGACTCGTTTCGCCTGACATCAGGACGCCCTACACGATGCAGGCGGCAATTGGCGTTGAGAGGCAATTGCCGGCCAAGACGACACTCGCGGCGTTCTTTATCGCGTCAAAAACGCAGGACCAGCTTCGCTCGCGAAACATCAACGCACCGATCTGTCCTGACGGCATCAATTGTCTGTCGCGGCCCGATACGACGGCGGGTGACATTCAGCAGTTCGAATCTACTGGTGAGCTGACGCAAAAGCAGGTAATCCTTAATTTCAGGACGATGTTCAATCCGAAGGTTTCGCTGTTCGGCAACTACCGATTGGGATTTGCGAATGGCGACACTGACGGCTCGTTTAGCTACCCGGCTTACAGTTATGACCTGACAGGCGAGTTGGGACGGTCGTCCTTTGATACGAGGCACAGCTTTATGATCGGCGGCAGCGTAACCGTGCCTTGGGGCATATCGTTAAATCCGTTCATCACGGCGTTCTCGGGGCGTCCGTTCAATATCACGCGCGGCACCGACTCAAATGGTGACGGCGTGCTGACCGAACGGCCGACCTTTGGCGAGCTGAGCAACCGATGCAGCGAACTGAGCCTGACGTCTGCCTTCTGCGATATCGGAAGCAACGACCCGACAGCGATCATTCCGCGGAATTACGGCGTCGGCCCGTCGTATTTTGGAGTGAATCTGCGAGTCAGCAAGACGTTTAGCTTTGGCGGCGATGGATCGGGACGCACCAGCAGCGGCGACGCGGGTCATCGCGGCCCCGGGATGATGATGGGTGGCGGAGGCGGCGGTCGTCACGGCGGCGGCGGTGGGCCCATGGGCGGCGGAAGCGGCAACGGCAAGTATTCGTTCACGATCGGCGTCAATGCGTCAAACCTGCTCAACACGGTCAACCTCGGTGCTCCAGTCGGCAGCCTCAGTTCAAGCCGTTTTGGCCAGTCGGTCTCGACCGGCGGCGGCTTTGGCGGATTCGGCGGATTTGGCGGCGGCAGCGGCCCGAACCGCAGGATCGAACTCCAGGCCCGATTTAACTGGTAGGCTTTCGGTAAGCTATAATCGGTCAGTGCAAGAGAGATGACTCCTCGCGGTTTCATCTCTCTTTGTCTTTGGAGGCCCGGTTTTGTATGAAACGTATCTGGATCGCCCTTGCTCTGACCGCCGCGTTAGCCGTCGGTTCGTTTGCTCAACCGTCGTCAGCCGGTAAGCAGGCCGCTGTGGAGAAGGCCGATCCGGGCATTTCGGAGGCTGTCAGCACAGCGAGAGCGGCGCTTGCGGCGCATGGCGGCGACAAGCTCCGGCTGATGCGCTCGCTTGTGGTCCGCGGCTCTGCCGATATCACGCCGACGCCGAGCCAGGTGATCCCGGCCTCGTTCGTTTTTGTTCTGGCCGGCGAGCGTTACCTTTTTGAGCTCAATAATCCGATCCAGCCATTAAAGCAGGTTTTCGACGGTCACCGACAGCATTCGTCGGGTTATCAATTGCCGCCGATGAACAGCCTCGGCTTTCCGCTGCTGCAGAAGGTCGGCGAAGCCGGATATCCGATAACGGCGGCCGGGGACGGCAAGAAGAAGCGAAAAGGATTCAGGATCACCACGCCTGACGGTTTCTATACAGACTTTTTCCTCGATGACAAGACGGGCCAGATCAAGGCGTACGAATCGGCATATGAGGTGATGGGACGAACGGTAACAACGTCGGTCGAGATCGATGAGATGGCCGTCGTTGAGGGCGTAACGGTTCCAAAGCGCTATTCACAGCGATTTGACCTAGGGCCGTTCACTGCATACGCAACCTTTAAGGCAAAGGAAATTCTGGTGGATCAGCCGGTCGCAGACGACTTGTTCGCGATCCCAAAATAGACTATCCGGCGAATCGACTGTTCTGCCACCATTCAATGGTGCGGCGAAGCCCTTCATCGAGACCGACGAGCCGCTCGTAGCCAAGACATTCGACAGCGAGACGATTGTCCGCCTGAGAATCCTTGACATCACCGCTACGCGGCGGCTGGTAGGCGGCTGTGGCATCGACTCGGCCTGTGATCTCCTTTAGAACTGAAAAGAGCTCGTTCAGCGTGATCCGTTCGCCGTTGGCGACATTCATGGTCTGGCCGATGCCCTTCGATGTCTGAGCCGCCTTGATATTCGCATCCACGACATTCGCGATGTAGGTAAAGTCGCGTGAATGTTCGCCGTCGCCGTAGATCACCGCCTGTTCGCCTTTCATCAACGCGTCGATAAATCGCGAGATCACACCCGAATACATCGATGACGGATTCTGTCGCGGCCCAAATACGTTGAAGTAGCGCAACGAAAACGTCTCGATGCCATAGACGGAATTGAACGAGCGGCAATAGAGCTCGCCGACCAGCTTGGCCGCCGCGTAGGGCGAGAGCGGATCGGGCCGCATCGTTTCCACTTTGGGCAGCGTGGGCTGGTCGCCGTAAGCAGAACTCGACGCGGCATAGATGAATCGCCTGATGCCCAAGCGGCGAGAAGCGTCAAGCAGCTTAAACGTGCCGTCAGCACAAATGCGATGTGTCTCGGCCGGGTTCTCGACAGATCGCGGAACGCTCGGCAGGGCCGCTTGGTGAAACACGATCTCGACATCGGCGAGGGCAGACTCTATCGTCGCATCGTCCGTAATGTCGCCCTCGATGAATTCAAAATCGCCGGCGATCTCATCGAGGTTCTCGCGAAAACCGGTAATGAAATTGTCGATGATGCGCACCTTGGCACCCTCGCCGATCAGAGCCTCGGCAAGATTTGAACCGATGAAGCCGGCGCCGCCGGTAACAAGGACTGTAGAAGTTAAAGACATGATTTGGTCGGCAAGCTCAGCGGCCTACGCCGACGTATTCAAACCCAAGGGCACGCATATCCTCGGGCTCATAAACATTGCGAAGGTCGGCAATACGCGGCGCGGCGAGCAATTCCTTGACCTTCTCCATATCGAGTGCGCGAAACTGGTTCCACTCGGTCACGATCACAAGACAATCGGCCCCGCTGATCGCGTCGTATTCGTCTGCCGCGTATTCAATGTCGGGCAAATAGTGACGAGCTTCGTCCATTGCCACCGGATCATAGGCCCTGACTGAAGCGCCGCGGGCTTGGATCTCTTTGATGATATCAATGGCCGGCGATTCGCGCATATCATCGGTCTCGGGCTTGAACGAAAGGCCGAGAACGCCGATCCGCTTGCCGGTGAGATCGCCAACGAGGCCCTCGATCTTTGGCAGCATCGCGAGCCGCTGTTTGTCATTCGCGTCGATCACGGCGTCCACGATGCGGGTCTCCACACCGAAGCTGTCAGCAACCGTCGTCAGAGCACGCGTGTCTTTAGGAAAGCATGAGCCGCCATAACCGGGGCCGGGATGAAGGAATTTGCGTCCAATGCGATTGTCCATGCCCATGCCGCGGGCGACGTCGTGGACGTCGCAGCCGATTGCGTCGCAGAGGTTTGCGATCTCATTTATAAACGTGATCTTGGTTGCGAGGAAAGCATTTGCAGCGTATTTTATCAATTCCGCAGCCTCAAGCGAGGTGATAACGATCGGCGTTTCGATCAGGTAGAGCGGGCGGTACAGGTCTTTCATTACGTCGATGGCCCGCGTCTCATTGCTGCCGATAACGACACGGTCTGGGCGCATAAAGTCGGCGATGGCCGCACCCTCGCGTAGAAACTCAGGATTTGATGCGACCCCGAATTCTGTGTCGGTCGTAAGATTTTCGGTGACGAACTCGCGAAGCCATTTACCGGTGCCGACCGGAACGGTCGATTTCGTCACAAGGACCTTGTAATCATGCATCGCATGGGCAATGTCCCCGACCGCTTGCCGATAGAAGCTCATATCGGGCGAACCATCCGCCTTTGGCGGTGTGCCGACGGCCAAAAAAACGACCTGAGCTGGCCCTACGGCCTCAGCGATATCGGTCGTGAAATGCAGGCGGCCGGCGGCCGAGTTTTTCTCAACAATTGTGTCGAGGCCCGGTTCGTAGATCGGGATGATGCCCTGTTTGAGCTTGCTGACCTTGTCCTGATCGACGTCAACGCAGGTAACATCGACTCCAAACTCAGCGAAACATACTCCGGTAACGAGACCCACATAACCGGTCCCAACGACTGCTATATGCATAGATCAATAACTCACCAAGATACAATACTATGAAAGGCGGCGAATATCAGGCAAAACTATGCGGGTCACGCGTTAACATGACCCGCAAGTCGGAAATCAGCTATGAAAAGTGTTAGCGCGTCGGACTAACGATGATCGGGCCGGGGCCTCCCGTGTCGGTGTTGTCATTATTGAGCAGGATGGCCATAACGCCGATTCCCGCACCAACCAGGATCAGCCAGGGCAATCCCGCGATCGACGGGCCCGGAGACGAGTCCGGACGGAAGCATGGTTTGCAGCCTGTCTGAACGAGGCTTCCGGCAACCGCCGTGGTTCCAGCGGCGACTTGTTTGTCATCCGCACCCTGCCGCATCGTAACGAGGCCTGAAGTTGTGTCGACGTGCGTGTGCGAACATTCCACTTCGACCAGGAAATTGTCAGCCTGCGATGTGTCCGCCATCACGGTCGCGTGCTTTGTCGTGACTGTAGCGGAAACGCCGGCTGCGTTGGCCACGCGCGTCTTTCCCTCAGAAAGCATCGCGATGATGCTCGAATCTGAGAACTGCAGCGTGACGTTCGAGTTTGCCGCAACCTCAACGCGTCCGGCCTTGCCGAGGTCGATCGTCGCGGTCGAATTGTCTGCGGTCCCGATGACCGCACCGGAAAGGATCGTTGAATTAGAAATGGCCGGCTGCCCATTTACCGTGACCTGGCCGGTAACAGTGATAGCGGCCGTGTCGCCGGGCATTGCAAAAGCGACCATCGAGTATACGCACCAGACTGCCGCTACCGTTAATGTTGTAACCGACTTCCGTATAATTATTTTGCCGAGCATTTGTATAATCTCCTCCTGAATCAATCCTGTTGCCAAGTAGGGCTTGCCGAGTTTGTCCCCCAAATGTGGAGAACTATCGGACAGGGCTTACCGTCGTGCTGCCCCCGCCAAAATTTGAGTCATTGCCCGCACGAGCGGTCATCGCGATCACGACCGCAGCACCGCCAACCAGGAGCACCCATGCCCACCAATCGAGGCCGCCGGCTTTCGTCGTCGTCTGCTTGCCCGCAGTTGCGGCGTTTGCACTTTCACCGGCATTGACCGTAATGGTATCGCCCGTCAAGTTTTTGACGCTCACGCCTTTTGCTGCACTGAGAACTGTAATGCTTCCCGAGGTCAGATCGCCCGACACGTTGTCGCCATCCACATTAAGTGCAAATGTCGAGTTCGGGGCCAATGAGAAACGTCCCGTTTTGCCGAGGCTGACGGTAGCGCCAAAGGCCTCCGGCGTCGTGATCGTACTCGAAGAAAAGACGGTCCGACCGCTCTTCGACGGCTCGCCGTTCACCATCACAAAGGATGTATCATCGCTGCCATTGACGATCAATTCGCCTACGGCCTTGCCGGAATTCGCGAGGGTTACCATCGAATAGGTAGCGATCAGCGTGATCAACAACCCAGTTGACACCGCTTTCTGAATGCACAGTTTGCTGTTCATAGTTCTCCTTTTCAGACCCGAATAATGATTTCTAAAATCAAACCTTTTCAATCTTTTACACGAATCACACCGCGATGTCAATGAATCGCGGTCGAGACGCTGCAAAAGTCAAGATATCGTTTCCCGAGCTTACCTTACTGCCTAAGCTTAGATTTGATAGATATTTATAACACAACGGCAGCGAGATTCAAAGGCAAATTGCAAAAAAAATGCGTAAGGCATCACCGATCTTCTACAATGCTGCGAGTATGCTTGTTTTGCTCTGATCATGCCTTTCTGGTCTAATTTGCTCAAGGCCCTACGTCCTCGGAGGTTCGACCAAATGAGAAACCGCATCTTTTTGCTCCTGATCATTCCGCTATTGATATGGAGCTGCACGAGTTCACCCACTGACAAGCGTATCCGGATCGGTTTCGCGATGGATACGCTGAAGGAAGAAAGATGGCAGCGCGACCACGACGCCTTCAAAGCCCAATGCGCCAAGATGAACGTCGATTGCGAGATCACCGTCGCCGACAATAAGGCCGACAAACAGGCGAACGACGTCGATAATTTGCTCACAAAAGGCATTGACGTGCTTGTGATAGCGCCGCACGATGCGACGCAGGCGGCGTCGATGGTGGCGAAGGCCAAGGCGCAGGGCATTCCGGTGATCAGCTACGACCGGCTTATCAATTCGGATCAGATCGACGTTTACATATCGCATCAGGTGCCTGTGATCGGGCGAAAGATCGCGGAATATGCCCTCGCCAAGGTCCCGAAGGGCAATTATGTAATGGTTTATGGTGCGGCGACCGACAACAACGCGGTGATCATGAAAAAGGAGCAGCTTGCCGTCCTCCAGCCCGCTATCGATAAGAAAGACATCAATATCGTCGCAGACAACTTCATCGTGGACTGGAAGCCGGAAGAGGCGCTCAAGATGGCCGAGAACGCCCTTACACAGAATAATGACAACATTCAGGCATTCGTCGTTTCGAATGACGGCATGGCGGGCGGCGTGATCTCGGCTCTCGCCAAGCGCGGCCTCGCCGGCAAGGTGCTCGTCACCGGACAGGACGCGGGCCTGGAAGCTCTGCAGAATATCGCCGAGGGCAAACAGACGATGACCGTGTATAAGCCGATCATTCCGCTCGCAACGATGGCCGTCGAAGCGGCGATCAAACTCGCCAAGAAGGGAAAACTCGAGACAAAGCCATTCACGAATGACGTTATAAGGAAGGACATTCCGGCGATCCTGCTCGAGGTCACGGCCGTCGATAAGGCAAACCTGATGGACACGGTAATTAAAGACGGCTATGCGAAATACGAGGACGTTTACAAGAATGTCCCCGAGGCCGACAGGCCAAAGCGGCCATGACGCGAAAAGTTCTTGCCGGCGATCTGGGCGGCACGCACCTGCGGTTTGCGGTCGTTGATGCGTCTGGTAGTGTCGTGTCGCAGGTTGCAAAATGGCGCGTCCCGCACGCCGTGTCACCGGACGGCCTGATCGAACTTGTCCGGACAATGGCGGACGAGTTTTCGGGCCACACATTCGACGCGGTCGCTCTCACGGCACCGGCACCCGCGGCGAAGGATTTTGACGGCGTCCTTACCAAATTGCCCAATCTGCCGAGCGTCACCGGCATGAATCTCAAGACGCAACTCGCTAAGGTGTTCGATCTGCCGATCACCGTCGAAAACGATGCGAATGCGGCGGCGATTGGCGAGGCGTGGGTCGGCGCGACGCGCGGGATGGGCAACTCGATCTGCGTGACGCTGGGCACGGGCATCGGCGGCGGGCTCATACTGAATGGCGAACCGTATCGCGGCCCTGACGGCTCGGCGGGCGAACTCGGCCATTTTACCGTCGAGCCCGACGGGCCGCTATGCAAGTGCGGCAGCCACGGTTGTGTTGAGCTATACGCTTCGGCCACGGCGATCGTCCGTATGGCGGCCGAAAACGGGCTGACACGCGAAACGGCCGAGGACGTCTATAAGGCCTGGCAGAACGGCGACGAGCGAGCGTCGGCCGTATTCACATCGATGGGACGCTATCTCGGCATCGTCCTCGCCGGCCTTATCAATACGCTCAATCCCGACGCGATCGTTATTTGCGGTGGGGCATCAGGGGCGTGGGATGCTTTTATACCTTCATTAGAGGCTGAGATCCACGAGCGAGCCTATCCCGCTCCAGTCGCCCGTTCGCGCATCGTTCGCGGCGAACTCGGCGACACTGCCGGCATCATTGGCGTCGCACGTTCGGCGTTCTTGTCTCTTTAGGCTGTCAAAACTCTTTAGAAATGTCCTATAGTATAACTCATTAGAAATGTCCTATATTGCCTCTAAAGGAAGAGGCTTATTTTGTGGAATTCTTCGTTGGCGCGGCGCCAACGAAGAATTCCACGCGT
>JAGOWF010000242.1 GCA_018060305.1 Pyrinomonadaceae bacterium | reverse complement strand
TCAGGCAAGAAGTTCAAAAAATGTCACGGCGCGGGGGCATGACCGCGAAGCGCAGGGGATAACGAACGAGGCGTTGTAAAGCACAAGCGAATCGTTGTTAGCGACGAACCCATCAAAGACCGAAAAAAAGGGCCGCGGCTGTTGATGCCGCGGCCCGTCTGTTTATGAAGTTGCAGGATCTACTTCATTATCGTTCCCTGTGATGACCACGCTTGCCAGCGGCCGTCGCGTTTGATCCAAATGTCGGTGTAGCGCATCTTGGTATCAAAGGCTTTTCCTTTGTCGTCCTTGCCCTTGAGATGAAAGATACCGGTGATGCGGGCGGTCCTGCCCTCGATGTTGGTGTTCATGTTGGTCGTTTCGACAAGCTCGTAGGTATTCTTGTCGTTACGAATGCTTTCCACCTCCGCCGTCTTACCGCTCAGAGCGCCGGTTTCGCTGCTAATGTTGCTAAAATCCTCGGCAAAGTTCTTTTGAAACCACTCGGCGTCTTTCTTCCAAAACGCATCGTTCCACGCCTGCTCGAGATAATCGACTGTGTCATATTCATCGAGACTATTACCTGAGTTGCCGACAACTTGCCATTTGCCGCCGCGTTTCTCCAAAGTGTGAACGCTGCGCGTGAAGAAAGTCTCGGGTTTGCCGCCGGCGCCATTCGCCGTCCACACGACATTTCTGTGCGTGACAAGCGCCGAATTTGGTGTGCAGCTTATTCGGTAAACGTCGTGCGACGTCTTGTCCGGTGTTGGGTTGGTCTTATTTCTTTCAAATGCGGCCATCGTGTTGTCGATAGTCACGGTCTTGCTCTGGCTCCCCGGCATTCCGAAATAGTCATCAGCGTAAATGGCCATCAGCGCCGCCTTGTCGCCCTTCTCGCCGGCTTCACCCCAGGCTCGGTCAAATGCCTCGAGGGCCGTCTTATCAGCGTCGCTGCACTGGGCGATAGCGGAAAACGCGCACGCGAGCATCACTATTGAGATAAATATTGTCTTTTTCATTGTTCCCCCAAAAAGATGCGAGACGAGAGACTGCGGCCCACGAACGGCATCATCGAACGTGGCCCTCTCACGATTTATTACGGGATATCTAACCTAAACTACTCTTGAAAGAGTTTCGCGTCAAGTTGCAGCTATTTCGGCGGCGGCATCTTTAGCTGGCTTCCCTGCCCGCTGATCTGGCGTTTGCCGGCGATGCGTTCGGCCTGAGCGAACGCGCGGAGGAAGTTCTCGCCCAGCACCTTGCGTATCTCAGGCTCGGTGTAGCCGCGGCGAAGCATCTCGTAGGTGACGACCGCCGTGTCCTCAGCGCCGTTCATGCCCATCGGCAGCGACGGAATGCCATCGTAATCACTGCCGAGGCCAATGTTATCGACCGTGCCGAGCAGGTTCTTTATGTGGTCGATGTGATCGACGATCCGTGTGTAGGATGGCGTGTAGATAGGATTTGCCGCCAGCAGACGGCGTTCGGCCTCGTTAAAGCCGGCCGGGTCGTCCTTGTATTGCTGCCGCAGGGCATCGACCTGAGGACGCAATCGCGTGCTGCGTTCGGTCGATTCTTTTGCCGAACGGGCATCGAGAAACATAGGCAGGAAATTTATCATCACGACGCCGCCGTTCTTTGCAACTCGACGCAGCACGTCGTCCGGCACGTTTCGTGTATGGTCATGCACCCCGCGGGCCGACGAATGCGACGCGATGATCGGCGCCGTCGAAACGTCGAGGACGTCGTTCATCGTATCGACCGAGACATGCGAGATATCGACCAGCATACCGAGCCGGTTCATCTCCTTTACTACCTCACGGCCAAAATCGTTGAGCCCACCGTGCTTAGGCTCTGTAACCTGGGAATCAGCCCAGCCGTGCGTGACGTTGTGCGTCAGCGTCATGTAACGAATCCCGAGGCGATAGAAATTTCGCAGAGCATGAAGCGAATTCTCGATAGCGTAGCCGCCCTCGATTCCCATAAGCACACAGATATTGCCCGCCTTCTTGGCGCGGCGTATCTCAGCCGCCGTCCTGCACATCGTCAAGTCTTTCGGATGCTTCTCGACCTCGCGATATGTGGCGTCGATCAACTCCATCGCCCGACGCATCGCATCATGCGTCTTCATTCGATTGCCGCCGACGTAGATCGAAAAGAACTCACCGGTAATGCCGCCGGCCCGTAGCCTGGCAATATCGGTGTGGAATGGGTCGCCGTCCTTGTGGTATTTGCCGATGGTATTTGTCGAGAGGTCAAAGTCCTCATCGACCATCGGACTCGTAACGTCATTGTGACCATCAACGACTATCGCCTTGCGGTGGAGTTTAAGGGCCTTTGCCCACAAAGCCGCATCGCCGCCCGGCGGCATCGTCTGGCAAAAAACGGCCGAAGCACAGCCTATTAACATCAGTAACGCAAATAGTGTTTTCATAGGTCAATTATAAAGCATCGACCGCCAAAAAAAGGTAGCCGAGGGCGACGTGAAAATGTTAGTATCATTAATGGCAATCCATGGCCGCCCCTCGGCCAACGCGTTCGGTGGTGCCGCCTCTCACGTTTCGCAGGTCTGTTAAATCGTCTTAACACAGTAACTTATCGCATCGGATAAGTACGCGCTTCGCACTCACGAATCTCGCTTCTTCAAAAGTCCGACTCGCCGGTAATGGCCAAAAAAGCACCAAAAAGTAAACGTGAGACGCCCGACGCCACGCCCACAGAGGCGACCTTTCAGGCGTTCATTGAGAACCTTCCGGTAATGTTTTACGCGGTCACGCCGACTGCGCCGCACAGGCCGATCTATATTAGCCCTACCTTTGAGAGCTTCGGATATCCGCTCGATCAATGGAAGAATGATTCGGATATTTGGGACCGCGTCATTCATCCCGACGACAAAGATCGGGTCCTGATAGCTACCCGTAACGCGATGGCGTGCGGCGAGAGTATTGATTTCGAATATCGTGTCGTATGCGCCGACGGCCGCATCGTCTGGGTGCGTGACCGCAGTTGCTTTATTCATGACCGTGCCGGAAACCCGCTGTGCTGGCAGGGCATCATTCTCGATGTGACCGAGCGTAGGACGGCCGAACACGAGTCTCAGAAGCGAGAGAAGCTCTATCGCACGCTGGCACAGACCATTCCACGCACGGCAGTTCTTCTTTTCGATCACGACTACCGCTACACACTAGCCGACGGCGAGCAACTCAAGAACCATCAGTGGTCGAAGGAGATGTTTGAGGACAAGACGCTCTTTGAGGTCTTTCCGCCGGAACTCAGCGATGAATGGTCGGGTTATTATGAACGGGCACTGGCGGGTGAGCGGGTCACCCTCAATTTGGATAATGATGAAGGCGCATTTCAGGTAAACGTGCTGCCGGTCCACGGCGAAGACGGGCAGATATTCGCCGGGATGGTGATGTGGCAGGATGTCACCGAGCAGAAGCGCGCCGATGACATTCTTCGCGAGAGCGAGGAAAGGTATCGTCAATTGTTCGAGAACGCCAATGACATCATCTACGCCCACGACCTGAACGGAAATTACATCTCCATGAACCAGGCGGCAGAGCGTGTCCTCGAATATAGCCGAGAAGAAATGCTTGCGATGAACATGAAAGACATCATCGCGGTCGAACAACTCGAGATGGTCCGTGAAAAGCTGTCGCAAAAGATCACCGGCGATGTCGGCCAAACCATTTACGAAGTTGACTGCCTGCGAAAAGACGGTTCGTGGGCAACTCTAGAGGTTAACAGCAGTCTCATTATGGCGAACGGCGAGCCGATAGCCGTCCAGGGCATCGCGCGCGATATTACCGAGCGAAAAGAGGCTCGCGAGGCTGTGAGAAAGAGCGAGGAACGCTATCGCGACCTGTTTGAGAACGCAAACGACCTGATCTATACCCACGACCTTACAGGCAATTTCACTTCGCTCAATCGCGCGGGCGAACTTATCACCGGCTACACCCGTGAAGAGGCCCTGCAGAAGAATATATGCGAGGTCGTCGCCCCTGAGTTTCTCGAGGCGGCCCGCACGATGGCCGCCAAAAAAATCGAAGGTGAGCGGCCGACGACGTATGAGCTTGAGATCATCTCAAAGGACGGGCGACGTGTCACGCTCGATTTGAGTACGAGGCTGATCGTGTCTCCCGAAGGCCTGCCGCTAGGCGTTCAGGGCCTGGGGCGCGACATCACGCAACGCCGCGAAACTGAAGCATCGCTACGCAAGGCACTGTCGCTGTTCTCCTCAACATTCGAATCTACGGCCGACGGCATTGTGGTCATGGGGCTCGATCAGAAGATCGTAACGTGCAACCGCAAGTTCATCGAGATGTGGGGCGTCGATGAGGCGATCATTGACAGCGAGGATGGCTCGCAACTCATTGCATACGTCGCAAGCCAGCTAAAAGACCCTCAAGAACTGCTCGAAAACCTGATCGAGGTCTATGACAATCC
>JAGOWF010000034.1 GCA_018060305.1 Pyrinomonadaceae bacterium | reverse complement strand
AGAAACGAGCTTATCGTGTCTGCCGTGGTTCCCGATCTGTTTTTGCTGAGCATAGCGCGATTATCGCATTTAATTCACGATATCGTATGGCGGGATGCGAAAACGTAAAGTTTTGTAAATCGCATATTTGTTGGGATAGTTCTTTTCCAACCAAAAGAGGGTATGTTGCGTCAAAAATCCGGCTATGGCACCGCGATTGCCTATAAAAGCCATGGATGCCCTTTCCCCTTTCCCCGCAAGGCGTAAATATGATAGAAAGGGAGTTCGGTTAAGATGAAAGTTTTACGATATACATTGATGAGTTTTGCGATGCTGGCAGCGTTGACCGTCGCCGCATCGGCTCAGAAGGGCGGCGATAAGAAGCCGCCGCCGAAGGGCAATCCACCGGTGATCACGCCGCAGCCCAAGCCGACCCCCAAGCCCGAGCCGCCCAAGAAGCCGGAACATGCAATAGCTCTCTGGAAGAATGAGACAGGCGAGTCGGCCTGACAGACGGCGACACGGAAAAAGAGGGCAGCCGAAACGAAACGGCTGCCCTTTTCTATTTCAGCGGTGAAAAAAACGACGTATTGATTTGAGATCCGAAAGACACTAAACTCGGAAGCGCTCTTGGCCCGGAAGTTTCACCTGTCACGGAGATCGAATTATATGCCCGGAACATTGCGATATTTCTGCTTGCTCTTGTTGCTTTTTTCACTCCTGACCGGTTGCGGCGGCCCGACGTCGGCGCCGACATCGCCCCGCGAGATGAAGGTTGAACCGCGGACCAACGGCACACGCGGCGGCAAGCTATCGTATCGGATGACGACGGCGCCAAAGACGTTTAATTACATGCTCGCTGAGGACGAGGCAACGATCATCGGGGCGGGCTTTACGTTGACAAGCCGAGTTGTGGAATTTGACCATTCGACGCTGAAATACGTCGGTGGCCTCGCTGAATCGTGGACGATGCAGCCGGACGGCAGGACGCTGGACATCAAGCTCCGTGACGGGCTCAAGTTTTCTGATGGGCACGAACTGACGACCGACGACGTGATCTTTTCGCTCGAGGCGATCTATGACGAAAAGACGCAGGCCGCAGCGTTTCGCGATGCGATGCTGGTTGACGATAAACCTATTGAAACAAAGAAGATATCGGCGACCGAGATGCAGATGATATTCCCGCATCCGGTCGCGAGTGCCGAGAATTATCTGGTAAATCTTGGCGTCCTGCCGATGCACATTCTCGGAGCGGCCCGAAAGGGAGGCAAGCTCGCCGAGGCAATGAAGATCACGAGCGCTCCCGCGAGCATCGTCTCGAGCGGGCCGTTCGTCGTCGAGGCTGTCAAACCGGGGGAGCGGATCGACTTTTCGCGTAATCCTAACTACTGGAAAAAGGACGCCGCCGGCACACAATTGCCGTATCTCGATAAGTTCACGATCGAGGTCATTCCCGACGCCAACAATACGCTTGTCCGCCTCACGCAAGGCTCGCTCGACATTGCGGATCGCATCCGCACGAACGACTATGTATCGCTCTCAAAAACTGATCAGGCGACTCGCGTCCACGACGCCGGACCGGGGCTCGGCATCGATCATATTTGGTTCAATCTAAGTTCGGCCGGTCCGTCGGGCAAACCGCTAGGAAACGACGTCCAGCGTTCGTGGTTTGCTGACAAGCGTTTTCGCAAGGCCATAGCCGCGGCCGTGGATCGCGAGTCGATCGCCAACATTACGCTGCAAGGCCTCGCGACGCCGCTTTACGGCTTTGTCTCGCCCGCCAACAAGGTCTGGCTCGATCCGTCGCTGCCTAAGATCAATTACAGCCTAGCCGACGCAGAAAAACTGCTGACCGAGGCCGGCTTCAAGAAGGGTGGAACGGCTGAGGCTCCGGTCTTGAATGATGCGCAGGGCCGGCCGGTCGAGTTCACGCTGATCGTTCAGGCTGAGAATGAGGCCCGCAAACTCATGGCCGCCGTCGTGCAGCAGGATCTCGCAAAACTGGGCATAAAGATGCAGGTCGCGCCGATCGAGACCGCTCAGCTACAGGAGAAGACAGCCAAAACGTACGACTATGACGCCGCGCTTTTTGGCCTCTCGCAAACCGATCTTGAGCCGTCGTCCTACTCTAACTTCCTGCTCTCGTCCGCCGCCACGCACCAGTGGCAGCCAAACCAGCCGTCGCCCGCGACCGATTGGGAAAAGCGTATCGATGAGCTTTTTGATCAACAATCGGTCGAGCGCGATCACCAGAAACGGCTCGCGGCCTTTCACGAGATCCAACAGATCATGCGAGACAATATGCCGACCGTCCCACTCGTCGCCCGCCACGTCGTCACCGCCGCCAATTCACGCATCGGCAACATCTCGCCGAGCAGCATCATGCCGTATTCGCTGTGGAATATCGAGGAGTTATTCATCAGACAATAAAAGGGGCCGGATCGTGTCCGGCCCCCGTCGCCTGCGTTGCTGGTATTAAGTGTATAGGTTACAACAGGCGAATCTGCACCGTCCGCAGTATCGGATTTACCGTAAACCGGACGAGTCCGCCAACCGGATTAGTGATCCCGCCGCCGGAGCCTGAGCCGCCGCCGGTTGTCCCGGAGTTCGCATTTGGCGAGTTATTTGGCAGCAACTGGTCGCTGACGATGTTGAACGTGGACGGGCCGTTTGCAAAGCCTTTCACACGAAGAACATACGTCGTGTTCGGCTGGACCGCCGCGCCGACACGCTCTGCCGCCGTCGCGCCCGCCGAATCGTCCAGTATCTGGCCGTCCGTCGTTCTCAATTCAAAATCGAGATCGACAGCCGTCGCCGAGCTAAGGGTGGCATCGATGAACAGGGCGTCCGATTTGGTTGTGATCAGAACGTCGTCCCACGTAATGCCCTTGAATGCAGGGTCGCCCCAGGTCGCGCTCGTTCCGCCCGTGGCCGTTGGCTCACCCGCGAGGAGCGTCCCTGTCTTATTTTCGCGGAAGATCGAGTAAGTTACAGGCGTGGGCGGATTGCTGGTGCCGGGGCTGCCGCCGGGCGTCGTGCCGTTCGCGGCCCCTGCAAAGGCGTTGCCGTAGATCCGTGCGTCAAAGCTGAATATCTGCGCCGCCGGATCGTTGAATTCCAGCCTTCGTGCTCCGGATGTGGCTCCGAGCGTTAGCGTCTGATTGTAGAAGAAGGTATTGTCGCTGTCGGCATTCCTGACGGTGACCGTCGGGTTTGAGATACTCACTATCTTGAATTCCATCGGCGCATAGATCGTCGTATCGGTCGAGAATGCTCCGCGGGCATTGGTCAACTTGTTGTCAAAAGCCATCACGCCGCTTGCAAAACTGATGTTCGAGATCGCCGTGTCGACTTGGGCCGTAAGGTCTTGTCGCTGTTTGGTCGGCTGCGTCGTCGCAGAGAATTCTGAGAAGCCAAGCTGGCCGCTGGAATTTACCCCGATCGCCCGTACCACATATTCGTGATCGAACAGATCGCTCAATCCTTCGGGTGCGAAAACCTCATGAATAGCTCCCTTGTCTTCAAAGTAATTGCGATTGCCGTCAACAAACGCTACGTGCTTGTAACCGGTCGTCGATGAGTCGCCATCGGCAAACTCACGGCGTCCGTTCGGCTGACGAAGATTCTCAAAACCGTCTTTACGTCTTAAGACCTGATAGGCGGTCGCACCGCTGACGCCGTTCCAGGAGACCTTGACCGAGCGGGCGGTCTCGGGTGCTGAAGTTACACCCGACGGAATCGCCGGTGCACTCTGATCGCCAGTAAAATGCGATGTCTGCGTTGAGATCGTAGCCTGTCCGCCGACCACTTCGACGGCGTTTATGCCGAGTTCCTTGGCTGCGAATATCTGCTCGATCATCGCGCGGTGCTTGCCCGGCGCATCAGGGTCAGTCGCGTCCGACGGATAGAGCATCTGGTCGGCAACGATCATCGCGTCCCGGGCCTTGACCATGCTGTCGGGGGCCGTTGTTCCGAGCACATACATCGATCCGAGAAAGTCGCGTTCGAATATCTCCGTTCCCTTCGTAATAGATTTGAGCGCCTGACCGTCGGACGTACGCGGACGTTTATAGGTTCCGCTCTGCGGATAGATCCGATTGAACATCTCGCGAATGTCCCACATCGTTGACATGTATATCTCGCCGTCATAGTGCTCCTCGAATACGGGTGCTCCGGTCGCGCGGTCGAGCAATGTGCCGATGTCGCCGTATTTCAGGGTTGAGCGGGCACTGCGAATATACGCGATCGAGTCCGGATCGCGGCCGAGATCGCGGAAGCGCTGGCGGTATTTGTGAGCATTCACAACATAATCGCCGAGGCTCGGATTGTCGGTGATCGTAAAGGCCCACATGTCGGCCTGGCCTTCGTTGAGGGCCGAGCCCTCGGGGTCGCCCTCGAGGCCTGCGATCGGGGAGGTGATGGCGTGCATTCCCTCGTGATAGGGAACAGTGCCCTCTAGAGCAAGATCGTTGAGCAAAAAACCGTGTCCGTATGACGTCGGGTTGACGACGACCGGCGATTTGGTCGCGGTCACAGCCTCGATCAGGCTTGTCAGATTGAGTGCAAAAGCGTTGTCGAGGCCGAGCACTTTCTGGGCGAGGTCAGGATCGGACGGCGAGGGCAAGCTGCCGCCGGTCGCGTCGAGTGCAAGGTAGATATTTGGAATATGAACCGTCGCGGGCAGAGGCACGGTCTTATTCGGATAATCATCCGGAAAGCGCCCGCCGAGCGTGCCGTTGTCGCCCGCTACATGCAGGTGATCGACGTATTCGAGCAAGTATGTTACGAAAAAGAACGCATTGATCTCGTCCTGATGCTCGGCCGGCTCGGCCATCTGGTCGAGCTCGTTCGTTCGCGCCTCAAAACCGGTCGGGTTATCCACGCGGAAGTGCCATGTGCCCAGGCCCGCCTGCAAAAAAGGCTGCTTGGAGGCCAGGGCATTATTTACCAGGGCGTGCGTTCCGATGAGCGTGCCGTTAACGCCGGTCACGCGATTCTGTGGATCGAATGAGCGAAGCTGCACGCGTTCCTGGCCGCACGGACGCGGCCCCTGCGGACCGGAACAGGTCGAGATCACACCGTCGTCCTTAAGCGATGCGTCGATCTGTGGGTATTTCGGATAGATGTCTGCCGTCTCTGCTCCGGGCGCGGTCTGGAAATTGACAAAATCCTTTCTCGCGACCGTTTCCCCCGTGTGGGCATCGATCGTGACCATGTAATGGCCAAAGGGATTTGTAGAGAACTTCGCGACCTTCCACACGAGGCGGAAGCCGTCGGCCGTCGGATAAATGCCAAGCGAAGGCTCGATATTTGCGGCGGCCGCGGCTTGTTGGGTGAGGTTGTTAAGGCCCGTTTGCAAGAGATCACTGATATGCGAAGGGATATTCACGCTGAACTGGTTGAGGTCTGCATCGGCTGCCGCACGCGCCTGTGCCGCGGTGAGCGACGGAGTCGTGTTGACCGTAATGTTGCGAAAAAATGGGCCGGTTGCCATGACGATCTGCTTGTTTGCATTCATTACAAGGCCGATGCCGCCGTCTTTTACGGGAATGTCGTTAAAGGTCTGCTGAAACCGGATCAAATACCCGCCGAGCGCCTCGCGCTGGCTGAATAGACGCAGATTTGCGACATCCGTGATGCCAAACGCTGCGGCGTTCTGTGTCAGAAATGCCCGACCTGCCTCCTCAGGTGTTCCCGAGAATGGCTGACTTGCGAAGTCATATATGGCGTCGGGTGAGCCGCCGAATGCGTTCCAGCGCATCTGCATATTCGGCGCGTTCGCGGCCGTTCTCAGCCCCTGTATTGCTGAGAGCTGTTCACCTGTTGCCTGCCGCAGGGCCTGCACTCCGCTTGTCGCGTTCAGGTCAAATGTCGGTGCCGGCCGTTTGTAGAGTTGGCTAAGCGAATTCACGTTGTTGCCGCTGGCCGCTTGTGGGCGCGGCAGCATGACGAGGGTTGTTGCTATCAATGCCGCAAGCAATGCTGTGGCCGCGATTATCCTGGTTCCTGATCTTTTCGTCTTCATGTTTTCCTTCCTTTAGTTTTGATATGAAAGCCTATGCTGATGTTCTGGTGAGGGTGTGTCCATCTCCTTATCCGCCGATAATGAAAAGCGTCTGGAAAGACGTCAGCTTGCCCGCGAGAATTGCTCGTTTGACGGCGGTGGCCGGTTCAAATCTCGGCCCCGGTATCGCCTGATATTGACCCGGAGCGATCTGTATGACCTCAGCGGGAAATGCCTCAAACATCCCGGTTTGGATCGCTATCTGCACATAGCCGCGAAGCTCCGCCGGTATCTGGGCGTTGTCTGAAAGCACTATTCCCCCAAACGTCACTTCCGAACCGGCGAGTGCCCGGGCCGCGGCGTCGCGGCCGAGCCCCTTTACCAACGCGACCGCGACGTCGAGCCGATTGACGGGGCCGAGCGGGTTAAAGCGACTGCCCGAATAGCTCATCATGCCGTTCGGCACGAAGTTGTAATCACGCAGCGTCGAGCCCTTGCTCGTGACGGCCTCAGCGATCCTGGCCATCTCGCCGGAGACATCCGAGAACCGTGGCGTCGTCGAGATCGACTGCCGCACGGGTGCGTTGAGAATAAGCGACCGTGCGAGATCCTCGCGTGTCACGGTCGCGTCGGGCCTGAACGTGCCGTCAGCGTAAATGTCGATAACACGGTTTTTGATCGCCGCTTCGATCGCCGCCTGCTGAGGATGGCCGCTGATGTCCGGAATGACCGGCAAAATGTATCTGACCTGGCTAATGGTGCCGTCAACCGGGCCGGGGGCCGCGATCTGAGTGGGCGACGAGACACCGGGAGCCGCGTTAAGGCCGCTGGCGCCGCGAACCTCCATCCGCCAAGCACCGGCCTCGGGATTCTGAACGATCACTTCGCGGACGTTCGTGCCGAGGCCCGGCGTTGGTATCGAGCCGCCACCGAATATCGCGCCGCTCGGGCTCCAAAGCCTCAGACCCACAAAATTGCCGAGCCCGCCGCCCGCGAGCGTATCGACCTCGGCCGTGATGCTGAGTTGGTTCATTCCCGGTTGGACGGTGAAGTTTACCGAGTTTGCCGAACCGGCACCTGAGACCGACGGGTCAAAGTCGATATGGAATGTTTCCGACGGAGGCCGCTCTTCGCTGAACTGAGCGTTAAAGGTCACATTCGAAAAGTTTTGAAAATTCTTGCTGCGGTTGTTGAGCTTGTCGATCGCCGCGTAGGCGTTGATGTAACCCGCGCCGACCTCATAGTCCTGATAGCCCGGCATTTTGGTCGCCGTATCAGTGAGAATGTCCTTGATCTCGTCGGGCGTGAGCGTCGGATCGACATCGAGCATCAGTGCGACAACGCCCGCGACGAACGGTGTAGCCATCGACGTGTCCGAGATCTGCGTGTAAAACGGGATCATGCCGGGCGGCAGTTCGGCGTCTGCCGTCAGTCCGCTCGAAGCTCCGAAGTTGCCCGTCGCACGCGCCGACACCATGTCGGATGTAAATCCGTACCTCGCCAAGCTGCCCTCAAAAAAGCGGCCGGTTCCCGGTGCGGTCAGCGTCGGGGCGTCATTGTCATTGGTCGGGTCTGCGTCGCTAAGCCGCTCTTCGCGGGGTATGCCCCGTGAGGAGAATCCGGCGAGCATGCCTTCCTTCGTTCCCGCTGCGACGCCGATCACCCAGGGCGCCTGTGCGTAGGGGCTAAGCGTGTTCATGGCTGAGCCGTCGTTGCCACCGGCGAATACGACCGTCATATTGAGGTCATGCGCCTGTTTCGCAGCGACCATAAAGGGATGTTCGGGGTCGAAATCACCGCCGCCGAGCGGCCCGTATGAATTCGTAATAACACGGATACGGTATTGATCCTGATGCGAAAGTGCATACTCCCAGCCCGCGAGGGCGTCGAGGACGAGTATTACCGCACCACCGCCCGAGCCGACGATCTTTACACCCGGAGCTACGCCGCCGTAAAGGCCGCCGGAGTTTGCTCCGAGCCCGCCGACTATACCCGCGCAGTGTGTGCCGTGGCCGACGGTATCTGTATTGGGAATATTCTCTATCGACAACGATGGAGTAAATCCGTTTAGCGGAATGCCGCCGATGGTGATGCCAGTGTTGCCCGTCCCGGTCGAGACGACACGCTGCGTGTTCTGTATGACCTTTGTCCCGAGCGGCAGGTCTGAGTGTGTCGCGTCGATACCGGAATCAATAACAAACACCGAAAAATCGCCGCGGCCCGTGACCGGCATCCCGCCATTGCGAAATGTGAATGACTGGTCGGTGCGCAGCTTGTTAACGCCCGCCATTTCTCGGGCCTGGTTCATAAAATAACGCTGTTGGTCGTTCGACCAGATCGAGCGAATCGACGGATTGTTCTGGAGCGATCTAACTTGCCCCGCCGTCAACACCGCCCCGACCATGCCGAGCCGCTGATAGGTCACGCCGCTGTTGATCCCGGCGAACCTGAGCGTATTCAAATGATTCAGATTAAGCCCGTTCGAGGTATTAAAGCTGATAATGACCACGCCGACCGACTCGTTATTGGCCAGCGACGGCAATTGGGTTTGGAGCGTCGGGCTAAGCGTCGCCCCGCTCACCGAATAAACAAACGCGGCCGCGATCGCGAACGCGATCATCATGCCAGCGGTCCTGCGATATAAATTGTCGATATTCACTGTGTGACTCCTCCGTCAAATTCTTTGAGTTTCAAAAACTGATGCGAGGATAGATCACAAGTTTTGAGAAATACTTGAGACCGAAATGACAGACTTGAGGGAAACTTGAGGCTAGACCGACTGGAGGTGGAGCATCTTGCCCGCCCATGCCGCCTGAGGATGTCTTTCGTTTCGCGCGGGCAGGATATCCGCACCTCCAGCCGGCTATTTCATCACTTCACGAAACAGCTTCCGCGTTTCGGCGGCGGGGGCGATGCCGAGGTCTTGTTTTAGGAGTTGTTCCATCGATTCGTAGTGTTTTTTGACCGCGGCGGGTTTGCCCTGGGCGGCGAGGACGCGGAGGGTGAGGCGGTGAAGGTCTTCGCGATAAGGGTCGATTGCGAGAACCTCCGCTGCGTATCGCAGGGCGTCGTTCCAGCGTTTTTCGGTGACGGCAAGCTTGGCGAGGGCATTTAGGACACGCGAGAATTGTTCGCGATAAAACTGTCTCGGCTCATCAGCCCAAGCGTCATAAATCCCCTCCATAAACTCCCCGCGATACAGGGCGTAAGCGGCCTCGAGTTCGACCTTATAGGCCGACGGATCGTCGCCCTTTGCCTTTTTTGCTCCAGCGATGTGGTCGAGGAATTGTTCGGTGTCGATACGATATGAGAGTTCCGGATTTAGCTGATACGCTCCATCGCGAAAGACGATGAAGTTTTGCTTTATCGCCTGCTGACTGTTGAGCGCCTTGCGGATGTGCGATATCGTCGGGTGAAAATTCTTCTCGACCGCCTCCAATTCCTCGTCGCCCCAGAACGTGTCGATCAGCACGTCCTTTGCCACGCGTCGGTTCTTGTGCGTGGCGATCGAGCAAAAAATGTCCCGTGACCGCCTGGTCGTCCAGGCGTCGGGAGCGAAAGGGCGTGTCAAATCGCGAAATATCTCGACATGGCCAAGAACATTGACAGTCAGGTCGGTGATCTCAGACGGCGGATCAATGTCGGCTAGTGGCGGCGTCTTGCCGGCGGTCTCGAGCTCGCGTTTGAAATCCGGGGGCAGACGCTCATAAATGTCCTCGAATTCGAATAATTTTGGGTTACGACGTATTTCCTTGAGCAGCCAATACTCGTAATCAAAGCGGGCCGAGAGATCAAGCACCTTCTGGACCGGCACAACCGTCTCTTTGCTTTCGCCGAGCCTGGCCCATGTCTCCGCCGCCAGCATTTGGGATCGGGCCTCGTCGTAATGGCGGTTCTGTTGATGAAAGAACGTGATCAGTTCATTGACGCGATCGGTCAGGCCGTCGATCCTGCCGTCCGCCAGATCAATGCGATACAGGCAAAGCAGGGCCGTATGAAACGACAGAGGGTTGTTCAGCGGTCGGCGAGATTCGATCAGGTCTTCGATCAGGGCGCGGGCACGTATCGTCTCTCCGCGGAGCAGCGCGAATTCTGCCCGTTCTTCGTTCAATTCTCGGGTTGCAAGATTTATACCGGCCTGATCGTATGCCGCGAGCGCGCGGTCATAGAATTCGATGGCGTGTGCATGATCGCTTTTTTCGCGATAGAGATTCGCATACGCCTCGAGCACTTCTGGAAGAAGTGACCGTAAGTTGAACATCTGACATAGATCGATCGCTCGCTCGAGATGCGTCTCGACCTTTGCAAGCTCTCCGCGGTAGAGCAGCAGCCGCGCGACATTCAGATGCCCGATGGCATCATGCGGAAGCTCTTTATCGTTCTCACCCTCGCGGAATATGCGTGCGAACCACCGCAAAGCCTCTCCAAAATCGCCTCTGAATCCCGGCGCCAATGCCAGATTGTGAGCGATGAGGCGAGTGTAATGTTCGTTAGACTGCTTTTCAGCGAGGTCTAGGGCCACGCGAAACAATTGCTCGGCCTCGTTCCATTTGCCGGTCTGGATCAGGCAAAGCCCTCGGGTATTGAGACACTTAAGGTAAGTTTCTGAATCTTGCGGCACCTGTTTCTCGGCCTTGCGAAGGAGCTTCAGGGCCTCGTCGGGCCTTGACCGCCGACGCTCCAGACTGGCCAGCGATTGCAGGGCTTCGCTTTCGCCGAGTGAGTTGCCCTGAGCATGGAATAGGCTTACAGCCTGCGTCAATAGTCCCGTAGCGATCGCGATATCACCCTGTAAACGGGCGATCTCAGCCTTATGGAGCACGGCGGCCGGATACCGCTCGATCATCGCAGGCGGCACCGCTTTAACAAAGTGGTCCAGCGAACCGATCGCTCCTGACCTTATCCACTGGGCTCCGTAGTCGGCGAATAGCGATGAGGCCCTCTCGAAGTTCTCAGCGGCGAGGAAGAGCGGCATAGCGAGATCAGCATTGCCGGCGCTGACCAAGACCTCGGCGATTCTCGTCCGCTCGTCAGCAAGAGCTGTCCGGCCGATCTCTGACCTAAGTCGCCGCCGGAGGTAGTCGCGAAACAGTGGGTGAAACCGATATTCCTCAGTCGTTCCCTCGCCTGCGACCGACAGGAAGATATTCTTTTGTGCCAGTTGGGGCAGTATTGCCGAGCAGCGCATTCCCGGAAACAACAGGCTGCACATATCGAGTGAGAGGGAATCAAGAAGCGAAAGATAGAGCAGCAAATGGCGCGTTTCTTCGTTCTCGCGTGAGAACACCTCCTCGGCAAAATAATCGAAAATGTCTTTTTCCGACCGTTTGAGCAGGTCGGGAAGGTCCAGCATCCCGGGTGAACGCCCGCCCGCTATGTCCTTCTCAGCGATCTGTCTTACTAGCTGCAGGGCTGTTATCCAGCCATGCGTTCGCTCACGGTATTCGGCAACCTGGCGATCGTCGAGCTTGATGCTTAGGGTTTTTTGAAACAGATCCCTCACTTCATCGTCGGTGAACAGAAGGTCTTCACGATCGATCACGAGCGCATCCGATTGTGTGCGGCGACGCATGATCGCCAGGGGCGGCAGATCACGTGTCGTGATGATCAGGTGCAGGAGGTCCGACGCATAAAGCAGTAATCGGTCAACTATCTTGTGGACAGGACTTTCGGTTTCGAGATGATGGTAGTCATCCAGGACGAGGATTATCGGCTGTTCGACGGATTTAAGGAGCTCGTTGATCAACAGGTCGGCTGCTCGTTCGGACCGGTTTGTGCCGTCGTCGCCCGAGTCGGCCAGATAGGCAATGAGAGCTTGACCAAAGCCAGGCACACTCTGCCGAATGCCCTCGGCTACATAATTGAGGAAAACAATCGGATCCGCGTCCGTGTGGTCAAGCTGATACCAAACAGCCGGCAGGTTTGCCTCGCGGAGGAATTCTGCGATCAGCGTTGTCTTGCCGCAGCCGGCGTCAGCAGCCAGAAGGGTGACCGGCGACGATAGATTGGATCGCAGCCGTTCGTTCAGCCTGGGACGCTTAAGAAACTCAGGAGCCGAGCGCGGTGGGAGGAGTTTGGTGCGGAGAAAAAAGTTCGTTTCCTGCATCGCCGGTCAGATTATTAATATGCAAGCGATTATGACACGTCATGTTCCCAATAAAAAAATACGCCGACTGGCCGCGTCCTCCTCCTTTAAGGCATCGGCAGGAGTTGCAATACAACCCGTTCTAGCCCGCCACATACTCGAGCAACCGGGAAATGCGTCCAAAAGTGTCGGTATGAACCCGTTGTATATCAGTCGGGGTTATGCCGCGTGATTGGAAGAGAGCCTTGGTCTCACTTGGGTCGAACGAGATCGCGCGCTCATCCACAACATTCAAAAGCTGTTTTGACCGCAGCCGCCAGGTAGGGGTTGGCGGTTCGCTGCGCGAGAGCATCAACGCATGAGTCGAAGGCGGAAGAGAATATATCAGCAACTGAAATAGGTCATCGAACCAGGCGGCCTCAAAGATATGATGCAGGTCGTCCAGGATCAGGAGCGCTCCGCTGTCACATAACGGGAAATGTTCCACCAGAAAACGTGCGATATGCGTTGGTGTTAGAGAGTCTCCCAAGGCGTCCCCCTCCATGAGTGATTTCTCTCCGCCACAAAGGCAGGCGGAGAAGTAGCGCGAAAATATTGTCCAATCGCTGTCCGTTGCCTCAACTGAATACCAGAAAACGTGGGGCTGAGCCGAGGCAAAATCGGCAGCAAGCGCCGTTTTTCCGGTTCCGGCCCTGCCGAGAATCAAAGTCGCCGGAAACTGGCGGCGGGAATGTTCGAGCAATCGCGTGATTCGCGGCCGTGCGACGAGCTTTGGCAGTGATGGTGGCGATATCTTCTGGTCGAGGATCGACGCACAGCGGCGAACGCCGGCGGTAGTCACGGCCTCTGTCGGACGGCACGTTTCGATAAGGTCGTATGCCGCATCGCGTCGAAAAGGGTCGTTTTGGGAAAATTGTGCCGTCATATGTCCTGCAACATACAGAAACGTTCTTGAGAAATACTTGAAAATAAAGACCGATTTGCCGCTCGCAAACGCGGTATGATCGAAATGCTCAAGTTTTTCTCAACCGTAATGCCCGATGATCGTCGTCAGAATTACCGAGCAGTAATGAAACAATGAGTACACTTCGGGTGTGAAACCATCGCGGGCACGGCTCGGCCAGACAGCATGGACTCGCGATCTTCGATGAGAAAAGCCCTCTCTATCTTGATCCTTCTCAGTTTTTCCGCCGTTATGGCGCGCGGCGGCATTGATATTGTTCGCTCGAACGGCATCACGCTGACGGGGGCCGATGGGATTCGCTACATCGGAACGTCGGGGATCACGTTGACGGGCGCGGACGGGCTGCTTGCCTTCGAACCTAACGGGATCACGCTGACCGGCGCCGACGGAATAACGCTCACAGGGGCAGATGCGGGGACGACGGCCGGAGCTGATGGGGCTAGCTACACCGGGCCGAATGGCATAACGCTGACCGGTGCGGACGGAATTTCGCTGACGGGGGCAGATGGGATCACGCTTACCGGAGCGGACGGTATCACGCTCACAGGGGCTGACGGCGTGTCGTATCAGGCAAATTCGATACTCATCAAGCGGCCGGCCGGGATAACGCTTACCGGGGCTGACGGCATTACGCTCACTGGAGCGGATGGCATCACGCTTAACGGCGCGGATGGAATTCGCCGCGTTGGCCAGACGGGCATCACGCTGACCGGCGCCGACGGAATAACGCTGACCGGAGCCGACGGGATCACTCTGACAGGCGCAGATTCGGTTACCGGCTTTGGCCCATCCGGAATGGTTTTTGACCGCGTGAATCCGGCCGGCATGACACTCACGAGTTCCGATGGGATCACGCTGACAGGTGCCGACGGAATAACGCTGACCGGAGCCGATGGTATTGTGATGAAAAACCTCAGAGGCGTCGTTCCAGACGATCCGGCTGAGGTAAATGGGCTACAGAGCATCGACCCTGAACTTGCCTTGACGCTCAACCGGATGACCGATGACAGTAGCGTAAATGCGATAGTCGTATTTCACGACCAGATCAATTCTGGCGATCTCGACCAACTGCGGCAGATCGGGGTTATGGGAGGCACGAAGTTCAGGGTTCTGCCGATGGTTTATGTTATGGCCACCCGGTCTCAGATCGTCGCTATCTCGCATCTGCCGGGGGTGCGGTCGATATATGGCAATCGGACGCTGACCTTCAATTCCGATCCGTATTTCAAAACAACGGGCATCCAGCGCGTCGCACCG
>JAGOWF010000241.1 GCA_018060305.1 Pyrinomonadaceae bacterium | reverse complement strand
GCGTTCTTCTTTACGATGCCGAACAGCAGCAAGATGCCAAGTGCCGAAAAGATGTTGAGCGTTTGTCCGGCGATGGCCGTCGAGAGCAGCGCGAACGGCACCGCAAGCGGCAGCGTGAGCAAGATCGTCACCGGATGGATGAATGATTCAAACTGCGCCGCCAGGATCAAATACATGAATACGAACGAGAGCAAAAATGCGTAAAGAAATGCGTTATAGGCTTTTTGCAGTTCTTTTGACTGGCCGGTCACGCCTGTCAGGTATTCAGCGGGCATGTTGAGTTCGCCGGCGATGCGCTCCATTTTTGCGATAGCGTCGGATTCCGAGGCATTCGGCGGCAACCCGGCTGAGACGGTGACCTGTCGTTGGCGATTGAGTCGGCTGATCGACGATGGTGATGTTCCTTCATCGATCTTTATGACACGGTCGAGATCGACCGTTCCGCCGTTAGAGGAGCCGACCGTGAAGTAGCGAAAGTTGCTGCGGTCACGTCGATACGCCTCTTCCGCACGAACCACCACGTCATACTGACGCGAATTCTCGCTATAGGTCGAGACGATCTGGCCGGCGGACAAGATATTAAGCGCCTGCGCAACCTCGCCTGCTCTTACGCCGAGATCGGCGGCCCGTGTGCGGTCGATCGTGACGCGCACTTCAGGATTGCCGACCTCGATAGAGGTGTCGGGATCACGATAGACGGGATCCTGCTTCATTTTTTCGACCATCGCGTTGGCGTACTCGGTAAGTTTTGCCATGTCCGGCCCTGCGATGTACATGCCGACGCCCGACCCGCCGCGCCCGAGGCCGATGCTGCCGGCGATCGATGAAGATGCTGAGACGGTGACCTGATAGTCCTTAGACGAGTATTTTTTTGCGATGCTTCGTGTCTTGTTGATCAGATCGGCCTGTGAGAGTGAACGCTCCTTTACAGGCAGCAATGAGACGTTAATAAATCCATTGTTCGAGCCCGAACCACGGCCGAAGCCGGCCAGGATCAGCGTGTTCCTCACGCCGGGCACCTCGGCGCGAATATCGCGGGCGATGCGATCGAGCATTGACTGCGTTGCCGAGAGCGAAGTGCCCTGCGGCCCGCGAAGATTCACCTGAAACAGCGACTCGTCCTCGTCAGGCAAAAATGCCATGCCGACGAATTTGTAAAGCGGCACGATCGACGCGACCGTGAGGATACAGATAAGCACTACCGCCCAGCGAAACCGCATTGCAAGCCGCAGCAGCCATGTGTAGGTTCCCTCGACCTTGCTGTAGAACCAGCCCGACTTCGAAGAGTGGTCAGTGGTCTGTGGTCGGTGGTCAGTTTGTTCGGATCCGATATTTGCGTTGTCCTCATGCTGATCGCTGACCACTGACGGCTGACCGCTGCCTTTCCGTTTGATCCACCGCGCTGCCAGCATCGGCGTGAGCGTGAAAGATACGATCAGCGACACGGCGATCGCGGCCGCTGCGGTGAGGCCGAACGACGACATAAAACGGCCGACGATGCCGGTCATAAAACCGACGGGAATGAATACCGCCAGCAGTGAGAGCGTTGTTGCCAGTACCGCGAGGCCGATCTCGCGGGTGCCCTCGACCGCCGCTCGGAATGGGTCCATTCCTTTTTCTTCGACAAAGCGATAGATATTCTCGAGCACGACGATCGCGTCGTCGATCACGATGCCGACCATCAGGGTCAAGGCCAGCATCGTCATCTGATTAAGCGAAAATCCAAATGCCGCGATCGCCGCGAATGCCGCAATGATCGATACGGGGATCGCAAGGGCAGCAATGAGCGTCGAGCGAAAATTCCAAAGGAACAGGAACACCACAATTGCCGCAAACAATCCGCCAAGCACCAGGTGTTCCTCGATAGCGGTCAGTGAGTTTTGGATAAACTCCGACTGGTCGCGGATGAGAGCGACCTTCATATCGTCGGGCAGATTCGGAATGATCGATGCCATCCGCGTCTTGACGTTGTTGATGACGGCGATGGTGTTCGCACCGGCCTGTTTGCGGATACCGACAGACACGGCCGGCACGCCGTCGAGCGATGCCGCGGAGGATGGCTCGCCGCCCGTCTTCTCGACGGTCCCGATGTCCTTTATCTTGATCGGAAAGCCGTTACGTGTCGCGATGACGACGTCGTTAAACTGAGCGACCTCAGTCAACTTGCTCATCGTCCTGACGCCGAGGGTTCGCTGCCCCTCAACGATCGAACCGCCGGGCATCTCCTGATTCTGCGAGCGGATCGCAGCCGTCACCTCGGTCACGGCAATGTTGAATGCTCTAAGCCGATCGGGGTTGACGTTTATGCTGATCTGGGGCGAGCGCGATCCCCAGATGAATACCTCGCCTACGCCATCGGCGCTCTCGATGCGTTTTTGAATCAATTCCTCGACCTGCTCGCTGAGCTCCATTACATTTCGCGGCGCACTGATGGTGTACATCAGGATCGGCTGGGAATCCGGGTCGCTCTTTTGCGCGGACGGTGGGTCGGCTGTCTCGGGCAGACGATTGAGGATGTTGCTGAGCTTTTGCTGGACCTCCTGAAATGCGACGTCAGGATCCTTGTCGAGATTGAACGTGAGGGTAACATTCGAACTGCCGCGTTGTGAGCTCGAACGCATCTCCTCGACGCCCGGCACCGTATTTAACGCGCCCTCGATGATATCGGTGACCTCGGTCTCGATCTCCTCTGGTGCGGCCCCGGGATTACTCGTGCGGACCGAGATCGTTGGCAGGTCGATCTTTGGAAATCGGTCAACACCAAGCGTAAAGAAACTAAACCCGCCCACGACCGTCAAAAATAAGACGATCACGGTCGCAAAGACCGGACGATGGACGCATATTTCAGCCAGCCACTGCATATTTATTCCAGATTCCGGATTTCCGATTCCAGATTCCATATCGACCGAGCCAATTTGGAATTCGGAATCTGAAATCTGGAATCAAAACGCTACCTTCGCTCCTTCGTAGAGTTGGTCGAGGTTGCTTGTTGCGACGGTTTCGTCCGGCTCAATTCCGGACAATATCTGCCACGAATCGCCTTCCTCGATGCCTAGCTGAACGACGCGCAGTTTTGTGATGCCTTCCTGTATCACAAAGACTCGGTATGATTGGGTCGCCTGATCGTTGTAAACCGCGGTTTTTGGGATAAAGACACCTTTGCTGCCGCCTTCGCGATTTATTCGCACGGTAGCAAACATTCCCTGACGCAGGGCGTTATCGCCATTCTCAAAGGTCGCCTCGACCTGAGCCGAACGTGATACCGGATCGACCGCAGGATTTACCGCGATGACAGTTCCGGCAAATCGGCGGTCCTTGTATGCGTCAACCTGCGCTGAGACGCCGCGGCCAACCGAGACATAAGGCACGTCTGCCTCGGCAACCTGGATCTGTAATTTGATCGGGTTTGTCCGCAGCACCGTGGCGAGGACGGTCGCAGTCGAGACGAATTCGCCTACGGCGACGCCTCGATTGCTGATATAACCCGCGAATGGAGCTCGGACGACGGTGTCGGCAACTGCCTGTTCTGCCAAGGCTACCTGCGTCTGAGCCGACTCGACATCGGCCCGCGCGCCGGCGATAGCCTGATTGCTTTGTCGAGCGGTGTTGACGGCCGCGTCGAGCTGTTCCTTTGCAACTGTTGCACGCGACCGGGCCGTGTCGCGCGCCATGCGATACTGCTCATAGGTGATCATTGCGACATCGCCGGTCTCGGCCAGCTCGCGGTAGCGCTTCTCGTTTGCCTCGGCCTGTCGAAGTTCGGCCTTCATCTGTTCGTAGTTAGCATTAGCAGACCGAACCTCCGGGATCGTGGATGCGTTGAACGAGCGTCCGGGCGCGAGCCCCAATCGTGCTTCGGCCTGGAGGACAGATACCCGAGCTTTTTTTACCGCGGCCTGCGCTGATGCGAGTTCCAGTCGAGCGTCACGGTCGTCGATCTTTGCTATCAGGGCACCGCTGCCGACAAATTGCCCGACGTTGACCGCGATATTGGCAACCTTTCCCGCAACCTTTGGCGCGATGTCTGACACCTCATCGGCTGTAAAGCTGCCCGTTGCCTGGATGACGGACGCAACGCCGCGCGATTCGCTCCTGGCGATTGTTATGGCGATCGGCGGCGAATCGGCATCAGAATTTGCGTTGCGCGTCTGAGGATTGCCGCCCGACGAACCGCAGGCGACCGAGAATGCACCGGCCAAACAGAAAATTGCACTGATCCGAAAATCAAGCATAGATGTCTAATTTCCGTATTCTATTACAACCACACTGATTTTCCGTGTGGCTGCACTGTAAAGATTTGTCAACGAAAACGTAGCTGCGAGCGTGAATTCGCCCTGTCGAAATGGTAGAGTTTTCATACGCTAAAAAGCGATCTGTGTTTGTCTATGCAAGAGATAACAGCCACTGAACTAAAGGCGAAGATGGACGCCGGCGAGGACAT
>JAGOWF010000240.1 GCA_018060305.1 Pyrinomonadaceae bacterium | reverse complement strand
GGCCGGGCAGTGCCCACGACAAAATGACACGGCAAATGTCCGCGTTGATCCGATCATCGGGATATTGTTCCTGCCTGGCGAGAGTCGTGTTCGGCGGTTACTGCGAAATCCGAATTTTACGACTCCAACAAGCGAACAAATCCTTCCTGAAAAAAATGTTTGTCTGTAGTAAGTGCATCGGTTATGCCCTGTTCCCGCATAATGACGAAAGCAACAGAATCACAAAGCGAATAGGTTTTGTCGTCGCGTTCGATGAGTAGTTGGACGGCTTTGCGATGAAGTGCTTCATCCACCCAGATCAGATCGATCTCACCATCGTCCAATACTCGCAGGCTAAAGTCGATTGCGTCCTTTCTCGAAGAACCTCGGGCATCGGAAAGAGCTACGTATTCTGCGAGGACATAATTTGTCGTGATGCGACGAATGGCAGCGTCATAATGAGCAACTGCTGTCTGGTGATACGTTTGATCACCGTTGTAAAGGCTGTAGAAACCGGAAGTATCAACAAACATTCCTACTCCTCGTGAGCGTCAAGATATTCCCGCCGAAGATCCGCATCGATCTTTTCGTTGTCGGCTCCCGAAGGATTTCCGCTTTGGCCTTTGCCGAAAAGGTTGCGAATGCTCGTCGTTCCTCGTTTTCTACTCTGGTTTGAACCGCCCTTTGTCATGTTTTCGAGTATCAGCGTAGCCAGTTTCAATTGTTCGGCGTCCGGCAACGGAAAAATACTCTGTTGATAAATGTCTTGAATATTTGTCTGCATTGGCTTCTCCAAATCTAATATTATTCGGCGATTTTATCCTGACTATCCCCGCTCGAATGCGACCGGTCTTGAGGGCCTCGGTGACCGTCCTCATATACGAAGATAATATCAGATTCTCATTCAGGCTCCTCGACATATTTGGTGACGGAGTTCCGACCGGGATCGCGTTGATTGGGCCGTTCATCTAGATATCGCTTCGCGAATCGCGTGTTCGTCGCCGTGCGAGACTTGTATTGGGTCGCTATCCGTCATATTTCTGACGACAGGCACGCCGAATCTGAGTTCGAGGACTAGGACGCCGTGTTCGATGCGGGCGTGGGGCAGCGTTTGATTAGGGCTATTCGTGGTCGTTCGGATTCTCCGCGGTTAGGCCCTCGGTCTTCGCGGCGGCGTTCAATTCTGCATCTGCGGAAACGATAACTAGCCGGGTAAGCTTGTTCGAAAGAAGGTCAGTGTTAACTCCAAGTGCGACAGCGAGTTGCACTGCGTCGTAGCCTCGCAGTGCGTACTTTGTGGCTAACGATACGGCGTCGGCCAACACGGTTTGCGAAATTTCGACCGGGGCGTAACGAGATGTCAAATCGTACTCGAAGGCGAGCAGTGCATCTTCAGCGTCCTGTTTTGCGATGCTGCCGCCCTTCAATCTCCGGGCGATAGCAGCGGCCATTTCGACGCGGGTAATGTCAGCGAGGAAGATGTCGTTATCATTTTCCGAAGCAGCTAATTTGTCAACAAGATCAGAGCCGGTCTCGCGAACATATCGCTTTACGACGGCGCTGGTATCGAGGAAGTAGGCAGCCACTATCGACGCTCCCGGATGATAGTCTCAGAGATCGGTTCGCCAGTAACGGTAATCCGTTTGAAGTTTCGCCGCCATTCGGGATCGGGCTTTCGAGACGGAATATGAGTTATCAATCCCTTTGCCTTCATCGATTCCAGGAAAGTCGCCCTCTTTGATTCTTCGTTATTTTCAACTGAAGCGATGTCCTCTTCGAGGCAATCCAGCAAACGATTTCTATCTGAGATCGGCATCTTTCGTATTTCTCGCAGTACTTCGGTTGGCGTCATGTGCTTATCCCCTCAAACCTTATTTTATCACGGGTATTCAAAATCCAGTCGCCAATCGCCCAGGCGGCGGTTGCGGCCGCACGTAGCGCGCACAGCCGCGGTGGAGGCAGACGTCCTCAATTTTCGCCATGATACGGCCGGTTGTGAGACCGTTGGGACCGCTTGCACGATGCGAAGATAACATCAGATCAATTCTAGGCCCCTCGATGTATTTGATGACAGAGTTCCGACCGGGATCGGGTTGATTGTGTCATTCAGATCGACATCGCTTCGAGCGCTGAACCGGCGTTGCCTGGCGAGTGTTGGGTTCGGCCGCTATCCGTCATATTTCTGACGACAGGCACGCCGAATCTGAGTTCGAGGACTAGGACGCCGTGTTCGATGCGGGCGGTCGGGAAGCGGACTTTGGTTGAGAGGCGGATGTTGTGTTTTCGGATAAACCCGCGCGAGCTTACGACTCTGGCCCCGCATCTCGCCTCGCACATCCTGAATGAACTGTCGGCATCGGCCGGTGCGGGACGAAGCCCTATCGTGTTGGTGTCGGAGTCAAACATCAGCGTGACCGCCTCGGGGCGTTCCATTTCCTCAAAGCATTTGCGGTTGATAAGTATCTCGCCGCGACGACTGAGCGACACATATATCTGATCGGGGCGGATGATATTTGCCGGGCCGTCACTGTATTCGATCCATCTTCTATTCATATGTCGCCACGATAGCACACAAAAGTAGATATGTCAAGTATGAAACAACAATAGTCATCAAGCAGGCCTGAATGTCCGCACTTTTCTCGGCGTGGCTCTGCGCAAAAACTCAGCGAACTCGGCGTGTAACCGACCGGCTCACGCCGAGAGTATTGAGATCGACGCAGGGATCCGCCGAAATTACCAGGCATTTCGTTCATTTCGGGCGGCTCCGTTCCGCTCTGCGATCTCGGCTTAGGGTCGAGTCATTCCGTCCATTTCGGTCAGACCCGTCCCTGCCCTTCATTCCAGCAGGATCGCGGCAAAATAGAGCGTAAGTTGACGATACAACTACCCAAAAGTGTCGATACAAACCGGCGTTTGTGTCGATACAATTCGGGCTAGCAACCGGATTTTGCAGATACGAAACGCAAAAAGCCGCGTTAGTGTCGCTAGACACTCATGATCTCGATTTCTTTGTTCTTGCCAAGCTCGTCGATCTTTGAGATGTAGGTGTTCGTAAGCTTTTGGATGTCGTCGAGGCCGCCGCGTTCGTCGTCCTCTGAGATGGCCTTGTCTTTAAGGAGGCGCTTGAGCGAGTCGTTGGAATGGTGACGGACGTTGCGCACTGCAACGCGGTGTTCTTCGGCGATGTCGTGGATCTGTTTGGCGAGCTGTTTGCGACGCTCTTCGTTGAGCGGCGGCACCGGCAGGCGGATCAGCTTGCCGTCATTCGACGGGTTGAGGCCGAGATTGGCGGCGATGATGGCCTTTTCTACCGCGCCAAGCTGTGAGATGTCCCACGGCTGGATGGTGATGAGCTGCGGCTCGGGCACGGCGACCGACGCCATCTGTGTAAGCGGCGTCGGCGTGCCGTAATAATCGACGTGAACTGCGTCGAGCAGCCCAACGCTAGCGCGGCCCGTGCGGACATTCGAGAGTTTGCGTTTGAAATCTTCGACGACCGAATCCATCCTCGGCCCGGTCTCTTTTATGACATCCTGTGCGCTCATAGTAGTCAGTGAATAATGAATAATGAACAGTGAATAGTGATCTGATCTTCGTTGTTCACTGTTCGTTGTTCACTAGTTCGTTACAAGGGTGCCGATCGACATGTCGCCGCAGACCGCTTTTACGATATTGCCTGCCTCACGCATGTTAAAGACCATGATCGGCAGGTCGTTGTCGCGGCAAAGCGAAATGGCCGAGGCATCCATCACTTTCAGATTCTTTTCCAGAACTTCCTGGAAAGTGATCTTGTCAAACTTGGTTGCTGACGCGTCTTTCACAGGGTCGGCCGAGTAAATGCCATCGACCTTTGTGCCTTTCAGGATCACGTCGGCCTGTATCTCTAACGCTCTGAGTGCGGCGGCGGAATCCGTTGTAAAATAAGGGTTTCCGGTTCCGGCGGCAAAGATCACGACACGCTTCTTCTCAAGATGCCGTACCGCCCGCCGCCTGATGAACGGCTCAGCAAGCTGCGGAATGTCGATCGCCGACATCACGCGCGTGTAAACATCTTGCTTCTCGAGCGCGTCTTGCAGCACGACCGCATTCATCACCGTCGCAAGCATCCCGATATAATCTGCCGCCGCGCGATCCATATTGCCCGCAGACTCAGAAACGCCGCGAAAAATATTCCCGCCGCCGACCACGATCGCGATCCCGACACCGAGTTCGTTGACCTTCTTAAGCTCTCCTGCAACCGACGCCGCGACCGCTGTATCAATGCCGTACTCGGACGCGCCCATCAGCGCCTCGCCGGAGAGTTTGAGCAGGATGCGCTTGAACTTTGGGTTCATAGAGTTTTTAGAGTTTGTAGAGTTCGTAGAGTGCACAACCCGCAACCCTATGAACCCTATAAACTCTATGAACTGACGGCTTTCTAGCCTACCATCGACGCGACTTCCGCGGCGAAATCGTCAACCTTCTT
>JAGOWF010000239.1 GCA_018060305.1 Pyrinomonadaceae bacterium | reverse complement strand
CCGATCTTTTCTTTGGTATTTTCGAGATGTTGAACGTTGAATCGGGCCGGCCATAACGCGTCGCCAACGGTTCGACCTATCTCGTCGCGACGCAGAATGTTAACAGGATGCACAGGATAGACAGGATGGTCGGCTGCCTCAATACAAGGCAGTTCTTTCATTTCATCCTGTTTATCCTGTCCATCCTGTTTGAATTCCTGTTTGAATTCCTCCGCGATCGCGGGCAGGTTGATCACCGTCCACTCGCCGCTGTTCTCATCGGCGAGCAGGCGGCCGGCGAGGTCGTCTTCGTGCCAGCGGGTTTGGATGAGGATGATCTGGCCGTTTGGCTCAAGGCGTGTGTATAGGTCGTCATTGAACCAATCCCAGACGCGCTCGCGGTATTTGATGCTCTCGGCCTCGGCCCTAGATTTTACGGGGTCGTCAACGATTATCAGGTTTGCGCCAAAACCCGTGACGCCGGAACCGACACCGACCGCTCGCAGCCCGCCGCCGGTGCGCGTTTCCCACTCGGCCTCGGAGTTTTTGAACCGTGGACGGACAAACGGAAATGCAGAATGCACAGTGCACAATGCACAATCTGAGTCCGCTGACGGCGGATCGTCGAGCACACGTCCGGTATTTGAGATCGGTGAGGTGTTTTGTTCGTTCTTGTCTTGACTCGTCGTAACGGTCCGCTCTGATTTTCCATTGTGCATTGTGCATTCTGCATTGTGCATTTGAGTATCATCACAAAGCACAGTTTTGATCTTGCGCGAGAATCGATTTGCCAGCCGTTGGTTGTAGCTACCGATGATGACGTTCATTTCGGGCTTTTGTTTTAGCCGCCAGGCGGCGTATCGGACGGTGACAAGCTCAGATTTGCCGTGCCTCGGCGGCATAAAGATCATCAGGCGCTTGCACTCGCCGGTGGTGACGCGCTCGAGCGTATCAATTATGTGCTTATGATGTGCGGCGTCCCACGTCATATATGACGAGACGGATATGAGCCAGTCATGGAAGTTTGCGGAGTTCGTGGAGTTTGTGGAGTTCATCGAGTTTGGGGAGTTTGCTGCCTCGTCCGCGGCACATTGCGGAAGCCCGCGCGTGAGCAAGGGCGATATACCCGACGTTGAGTGTATCGCCCTCCCTAACGGTCGGGCTTCTGCAGCTTCCGCCGGACGTTGCCGAGGCCCGCGCGTGAGCAAGGGCGATATACCCGACGTTGAGTGTATCGCCCTCCCTAACGGTCGGGCTTCTGCAGCTTCCGCCGGACGTTGCCGAGGCCCGCGCGTGAGCAAGGGCGATAACCTCGACGTTGAGTGTATCGCCCTCCCTAACGGTCGGGCTTCTGCAGCTTCCGCCGGACGTTGCCGAGGCCCGCGCGTGAGCAAGGGCGATACATTCGACGCCGGGTGTATCGCCCTCCCTAACGGTCGGGCTTCTGCAATGCCCTTCGCGATCGTCGAGCGGCGGGCGCGCCAGCGTTTGTTCTGCCGCCGCCATTTGCTGTGGTTGAATTTACCCGACGGCCGCGGGGCCAACGGGGCAGAACCCCCTGCGTAAGCAGGGGGCACGGCCCCTCGGAGCATTCGACGTTTCCCTTTAGCGTGCCCATTGCGCGAGCGACTGCCCCCCGCTGACGCAGGGGGTTCTGCCCTCCATTGATATCTCTCGGCCCAGCCCGGCACGCTGCGGCCGCGTTCGCGGCGGGCGTATAGGATGCGGCGGCGGAATCGGGTGTGGCCGAGCGCGCGCATCTCGCGCTCGATCTGTTCGTGTTGTTTGCCGTTGTATTTTTGGAAGAGGCGGCGACAGTCTTCGATGCGTTGCTCTTTGGTCATGCGCGGCAGTCTTGCAGAAACGAGCGAAAATTGGAATGACAGATCGCGCAGAAAAGGGCAAAAAGCGCAAAAAAGTTAAAAAAGATGGCCATAGAGATCAGACAACAGGACAATTCGACCGGAAACGCAGGGGCCTGATCGTGCGAAGCACGTGACGATTACGATAGCTACAGGTGAAGCGAAGCGGAACCTGTAGTCCGAGGCAATTTGCGGATCGAGCGTGTGAAACACGCGTAATACTGCCATTGAGAGCGTTAGTTACGCCTGTTACACAGGCTGGTTGCGGATTGGGCTTCACTACACGTTTCGCCTCCGGCTTCACGTGTAGCTATCGCAATTTCCGCGTGCTAACGCACGCTCGGGTCGCGGAATAAAGTTGCGTGGTTGTCTTAACGGAAGTTCCTCGCTGGCCAAACTATTATTCTTCGTCCTCTCTTAGTTTCTCCAATACCGAGAAATCTTCGAGCGTGGTGACGTCGCCGGCGACGGCGCCCGTTGAGGCGAGTTCGCGCAATAGTCGCCGCATTATCTTGCCGGAGCGTGTCTTTGGCAGGGCGTCGGTGAAGCGGATGTCGTCGGGTTTGGCGAGCGCGCCGATCTCTTTGGCCACGTGTGCGCGAAGTTCATCCTTCAACGAATCGCTGCCGGTGCGGCCGCCTTCGAGCGTCACGAATGCCGCGATGGCCTGTCCCTTGAGGTCGTCGGGGCGGCCGACGACGGCGGCCTCGGCGACGGTTTCGTGCGAAACCAGCGCCGATTCGATCTCAGCGGTGCCGAGGCGGTGGCCGCTGACATTTATCACGTCGTCAACGCGGCCCATGATCCAATAGTAGCCTCGCTCGTCGCGGCGCGCGCCGTCGCCGGCGAAATACATTCCCGGGATCTCTGACCAATAGGCCTGCTTGTAACGCTCGTCGTCGCCCCACAGAGTTCGCAGCATCGACGGCCACGGGTGCTTTGCAACGAGATAGCCGCCCTCGTTGTCGGCGACCGGCTCGCCTTTTTTATTGACGACATCGAGGATGATTCCGGGCAACGGCCGCGTGGCGGTGCCGGGCACGGTCGGCGTAGCACCGGGCAGCGGGCTTATCATGATCGCACCGGTTTCGGTCTGCCACCACGTATCGACGATCGGGCAACGACCCATCCCGATGGTCTGGTGATACCACATCCACGCCTCGGGATTGATCGGCTCGCCGACGGTGCCGAGCAGTCGAAGTGACGTGAGGTCGTGCTTCAACGGATACTGTTCGCCCCATTTGATAAATGCGCGAATGGCCGTCGGCGCGGTGTAAAAGATGGTCACGCGGTGGCGTTCGATGATGTCCCAAAAGCGGTCAAAGTCGGGAAAATTGGGTGCGCCCTCATACATCACGACGGTCGCGCCGCAGGCCAGCGGCCCATAGACGACATAGCTGTGGCCCGTGACCCAGCCGATGTCGGCGGTGCACCAATAGACGTCCTCGTCCTTTAGGTCAAAGACCATTTTGGTCGTGTATGCCGCCTGCACGAGGTAGCCGCCGGTCGTGTGGAGGATGCCCTTTGGCTTGCCGGTCGTGCCCGAGGTGTAAAGAATGTAGAGCGGATGTTCCGATTCGAGAGGCTCGGCCGGGCAGTCGGCATCGACGGCGTCCATCAGTTCGTGCCACCAGTGGTCGCGGCCGGCCTGCATCGCGATCTTTGAGCCGGTGCGGCGGTAAACCACTATGTTCTCAATAGTTGGGCACTGTTTCGCAGCGTCGTCAACTGCCTTTTTTAGCTCGATCTCGCTGCCTCGCCGATAAGCGCCGTCGGCGGTCACGATGACCTTGCAGCCGCAATCGTTTACGCGGTCGCGGATCGCATCGGCCGAAAATCCGCCAAAGATCACCGTGTGCGTCGCGCCGATCCGCGTGCACGCGAGCATCGCAATGGCGAGCTCGGGCACCATCGGCATATAGAGCGCGATGCGGTCGCCGCTTCTTAAGCCGAGCTTTTTTAGGACGTTTGCAAAGCGGCAGACCTCGCGGTGCAATTGTAAATAAGTTAATGTTCTTTGCTCGCCGGGCTCGCCTTCCCAAATGAAGGCGGCCTTGTTCTTGCGCCACGTGTTGAGATGCCGGTCGAGGCAGTTGTGCGAGATGTTGATGCGCCCGCCGACAAACCACTTGGCGTGCGGCTCAAACCATTCGAGCACCGTGTCCCACCGTCGAAACCAATCGAGCGATTCCGCCTGCTTCGCCCAAAATCCGGGCACGTCCTTTGCCGCGTCGGCGTAGGCCAAGAGGTATTCCTCAAAGGAACGCATATGCGCCTGCTCGGCAAATTCGGCCGGCGGCGGAAAAACGCGGTCCTCGACGAGGACGGATTCGATAGTGTTGTGTTCGGGCATATCGAAAGTATAAGCAAGATGCAGCGTGGTGTTAAGCGGCGATTGGCGGAGACATTGCAGAAGCCCGACCGTGAGGGAGGGCGATACATTCAACGGTGAGTGTTTCGCCCTTGCTTACGCGCGGGCTTCTGCAATGTGCCAATCGCGTTGCCGCATCGTGTTAAGCCCGTTCGAGCAGATATTGCGGAAGCCCGACCGTGAGGGAGGGCGATACATTCAACGGTGAGTGTTTCGCCCTTGCTTACGCGCGGGCTTCTGCAATGTGCCATTCGCGTTGCCGC
>JAGOWF010000238.1 GCA_018060305.1 Pyrinomonadaceae bacterium | reverse complement strand
TGCGAACGATGATTTCCGCACTGAAGGTGCGGCAGACACCCGTAAACATTGACCTTTCGCCCCTTCAGGGCGAGATGCCCTGGAGGCAATCTTTCCAGACGTTTCACGTCTGGCTACTATCTTTTTGCGGCTCCGCCGCGAACGAACGACTTTTCAGACAACCTCCAAATAGAGCGGCAAGCCGCCACTGATGCCCAAACGGACATTACTCGGCCGAAAAAAGGCATTGCTTGTAGTTGCATATACGTTTCATATATGCGACACTGCAACTGGGACCAAAAACAAACACAAAAGGAGAAACATCAAACATGGAACCAAAATGGGAAACTTTTATCGGACGGCCTTACGGCCAAAGGGCCGCCGCGGGGCCGCGCGTCACGCTGGGAGTGAAGGGCGTATTCTATCTCAATCGCCGTGCATTTGAGCTGGTCGGCGAGCCAAAAGCCGTCGAGATGCTGTTTGACGGCGGCCAGCGGCTGATAGGCATGCGGCCGAGCGATCCAAAGAAGCCGAACGCCTTTCCGATCCGGCTGCACAGTGGCGGCAATTACCGGCGAATCAACGCCGCGGCCTTTTGCCGTCATTTCAGGATAAGGACCGAAAAAACGGTGCTTTTCGAACGCTTTCAACTCGTGCGCGGCGTGCTGACATTGGATATGGAGCAGACGACGGTTGTGTCAAAGGGAGCGAGGTAGCACACATTGCAAAAACCCGACCGTGAGGGAGGGCGATACATCCAATGTTGAGTGTATCGCCCTTGCTCATGCGCGGGCTTCTGCAACCGGGCGTGACATTGCGGAAGCCCGACCGTTAGGGAGGGCGATACATCCAACGTTGAGTGTATCGCCCTTGCTCACGCGCGGGCTTCTGCAATTGGGCGTGAAGGAGGGCGATACATCCAATGTTGAGTGTATCGCCCTTGCTCACGCGCGGGCTTCTGCAACCGCGCGTGGCTCCGGCAATGTTTATCTGACAGCTTTGATGCGTTTTTGCTCGACACGGCCTTCGTCTATTGCATTGAGCGTTTCGATCGCCTTTGAGCGGATGCCGTCGGCGTCGAGGCCGTATTGGGCGAGGAGAATTTTTGGATCGCCGTGCGTGACGATCTCGTCGGGAATGCCGAGGCGAACGACGCGAACGTCGTCGGCGAGGCCCTTTGCTTCGAGCAATTCGAGAACGGCCGAGCCAAAACCGCCCGCGAGATAGGCGTTCTCGACAGTTAGGATGATGCGGTTGCTGCGGGCAAGTTCGGCGATAAGGTCGCCGTCGAGCGGTTTGACGAATCGGGCGTTGACGACGCCGGCGTCGATGCCGTCCTTTGCCAGCAATTCGCTTGCCTTCATAGCGGCGTCAACCATGTCCCCGTAAGCCAGGATAGCAACTTCGCCGTTGCCGTCGCGAAGCACTTCGGCCTTGCCGATCTCGATGAGTTTTGGGAGCGAACTGATGTCAACGCCAAGCCCGTTGCCGCGTGGATAACGCAGAGCCGCCGGGCCGTTATGTTCGATGGCGGTCAGCATCATGTCGCGCATCTCTGCCTCGTCCTTTGGGGCCATCAGGACGATGTTCGGATAGCCGCGAAGATACGCGATATCGAGCAGCCCGTGGTGCGTCGGCCCGTCGGCTCCGACGATACCGCCACGATCCATGGCGATGGTTACGTCGAGGTTCTGAAGGCAAACGTCGTGGATGACCTGGTCGAATGCACGCTGGAGGAATGTCGAATAGATAGCTGCGACAGGTTTTAGACCCTCGCATGCCATTCCCGCGCAAAACGTAACGGCGTGCTGTTCGGCGATACCGACGTCGAATGAGCGTTCGGGAAATTTCTCGAGAACTTTATCCATGCCCGTTCCGTCGGGCATCGCGGCCGTTAGGGCGACGACGCGAGGGTCCTGTTCCATGATCTCGCACATCGTGCGGCCAAAGACCTCAGTGTAGCTCGGCGCAGGTGCGGACTTGCTCGATTTGTAGGGCAGGCCCGTTTTTGGGTCGAACGGGCCCGTTGCGTGATAGGCGTAGTAATTATGCTCAGGATTCGGGAAACCTTTGCCTTTGGTAGTCAGCGCGTGAACGATCACAGGGCCGTCATCGACCTTTTTGGCTTCGTTAAGTGCCTCGACAAGGGCCGCGACGTTGTGGCCATCAACGTAGCCGATGTATTTGAAGCCGAGTTCATTGACAAGAGCGCCGGGCAGCACCGCCGCGGCGATGGCGTCTTTTACCGATTTTGCGACCGAGCGAAGCTTGCCGCCGATGCCCGGAACGCTCTCAAGCGCGTCGCCGATCTCCTCTTTGAGGTGCTGGTAGCTCTGGGCCTCTTTGATGCGGTTGAGATAGCCGCTAAGCGAGCCGACGGCCGGGGCGATCGACATTCCGTTGTCATTTAACAGGACAACGAGTCGCGATTTGAGATGGCCGGCCTGATTGATGGCCTCCATCGCCATGCCGCCCGCCAGGCTGGAATCGCCGATCAGGGCACAGACGTGAAAGTCTTCGTTCTTCGTATCGCGGGCCACGGCCATGCCCAATGCGGCCGAGAGCGATGTCGATGCGTGGCCCGCGCCGAACGTGTCATATTCCGACTCATCGCGACGTAAAAAGCCGCTCAGTCCGCCATGCTGCTTTATCGTATGAAGCTCGTCGCGGCGGCCGGTGAGTATCTTATGAGCATATGCCTGATGCCCAACGTCCCAGACGAGCCTGTCATGCGGCGTGTCAAAAACGTAGTGCATCGCCACGGCAAGCTCGACCGCGCCGAGCGACGCCCCCGTGTGGCCGCCGACACGCGAACATGTGTCGATGATAAATTGACGGACCTCGTCAGCGACTTCCTGAAGGTCATCGACGCGTAGCTGGCGCAGGTCGGCGGGTGAATTGATCTCTGACAAAAACCTCATGGTAACTCAAGACAATTTACCATTTACGGAATATGGTTTACCAATTTTGGACTTTACATTTCTTTGCACACCGAGGCGAAAATGTTTCGTCTTTTCGACGACAACGGGCGTCAAACAATGGACGGGCGAAAAGCTCAAATATTTTTTAAGAGGTATGATTATGTATTCAAAATTTCGTTTCCTTTCGATCCTGACGTTGGCGATCGCTGTTTTTTCGACGGTTGTGATGGCACAGGAAGACAAGACCAAGGCTCCGACCAGCGGCGATACGGCCGCTGAAACCGGCAAATGCGGCATGGGCAAGCATAAGGCCGGTAAATTTGGAATGAACGGCAAGGCTGGCCGCCATGGTGCCGGGATGTTTCGCATGATGCAGGGCCTCAACCTGACCGACGCTCAGAAAGAGCAGATCAAGTTGATCCGCGAGGCGAACAAGCCCGATATGGCACTGATGGAGGAGCTTCGCGCGATCCACGAGGCACGCAAGGCCGGCACAGACCTGACCGCCGAACAAAAGGCTCGCGTCAATGTCATTCGCGACCAGATGCGCACCCACCGGCAGAGCGTTCACGATCAGATCCAGGGCGTCCTCACCGCCGAACAAAAAGCACTCATTGAGCAGCAGAAGCAGGAGATGAAGCTGCGTCGCGAGCAGTTCAAACAGAATCGTGAGCTTCGACACAAACAAAAGATCGATGCGGCGACGACCGACAAACCGGCGGTTTGACCGTTGGGCACCGAAAAGTAAGGGCCGGCTGGAGTGTGCAAATGCTCCTGCCGGCCCTTAGGTATTTTAGGCATGACTGTTGCCCCGTGTTTTGTAATAATCGAACTACTATGAGTAAGCTTTCCGCCCTTTTCTCAATCCTTTTGATCGTGTCAGGCATCTCAGGCTGCGCCCGCAGCCCCGAACGCGTTGCCGGGCCGGACAGCCACCACACCACCGAGCCGCAGCCCTACAACCGGGCCGAGGACAAGACCGCAAAGCCGAAGAAACCCGTCCCTGCATATCAAGGCAAGGACAGCATCAAAAAGCTCAATCCTACGCTGTCACCCGATCTCTTTCAGGGCGAGACACGGGCCGCCTATGCGGCCGTCCGTGCCATCCCCAAAACTATCGCCCAACTGCCCTGCTTTTGTCGCTGTGATAAGAGCGTCGGGCACAAGAGCCTTCATTCATGCTTCGAGGACGATCACGGCGCAAACTGCGGCATCTGCATGAACTCAGCCCTCAAGGCCTACAAGCTCGAGAAGGAACAAAAGATGTCGGTAGAGGAGATCAGGGCCGAATTGATAAAGGAATACGACGGCTTGTGATGTAAAAAAGGTGGTGCCCTCGGTAGGATTCGAACCTACAACCAACGGATTATGAGTCCGCTGCTCTAACCGTTGAGCTACAAGGGCAACCGAGTTAGAGTTTAGTTGAATCGCAACCGTCTCGCAATATGCGGTCGTTGCGGCTCGCGGCTATAGCTCAATGTCGCAACTGATCGAAACCGAAGAAACCCTCATCATCGAGACGCCCGAGCGCGTGCAGCTCGAGTTTGCCCTGGCCTCGATCGGGAACCGCTTTCTCGCCGTCGCGATCGAT
>JAGOWF010000033.1 GCA_018060305.1 Pyrinomonadaceae bacterium | reverse complement strand
GTTCATGTGGATGTGCTGCGGCTGGACGAGTTCCATCAGGCCTTCAAGGCCGTGAGTTCGGCCACGGCCTGAGTTCTTAAAGCCACCCCACGGCGTCTGGCCGATGCCGTGCGTGTAGAGGACCTCGTTGACGCAGACCGAGCCGCACTCGATCTGTCGCGCGACACGCTCACCCCGCGCAAGATTCTTTGTCCACACGCTGGCCGTCAGGCCAAACTCGCTGTCGTTGGCGAGGGCGACGGCTTCCTCTTCCGTCTTGAATGTCGCGATCGGAAGCGTCGGGCCGAATGTCTCTTCCCGCATTGCCCGCATATCGTTGGTCGCACCGGTAATGACGGTAGGTTCGTAGAAAAGTGTTTTCTCATCGGCGGTGAGTGTATCGCCCTTACTAACGTGCGGGCTTCTGCAACGAGTGCCGCCGGTTTCGATCTTTGCACCGTCGCGGCGAAATTGCTCGACATGGTCCTCGACGATTCGTATTTGCCGCTCAGACGACATCGCGCCGATAGAGACTGATGCGTCGCTGCCGTCGCCGACCTTTAACTCTCTTGTTCGCCCGACGATCTTTCGCGTCAGTTCGCCCGCCACCGATTCATGGGCATACAGCCGCTCGACGGACGAGCACGACTGGCCGGCGTTGCAGAATGCTCCCCAGACGGCTGCTTGGGCGGCGAGGTTGAGGTCAGCGTCCTCGAAGACGATCATAGGATCCTTGCCGCCGAGTTCTAGGACGACCGAGGTCATGTTTTCAGCCGCCGCCGCGAGTATCTTCTTGCCTGTCGCGACCGAGCCGGTGAACATTATCTTGTCGGGTGCGGCCTCGACGAGGGCCGCTCCGGTCGTGCCGTCGCCCGTAACGATCTGGACGGGGCCGGTCGGAAAGCCCGCCTTCTCAAAGACCTCGCCGATCTTGATCCCGACCATCGGCGTCAATTCCGACGGTTTGATAACTACCGTATTGCCCGCCATCAACGCCATCGCCGCCTCGCCAAGCGGGATCGAGAACGGATAATTCCACGCCGGGATGATACCGACGACGCCGAGCGGGTAATAAACGATCTGCGACGAACGCCCCATCAGGCCGTAAACACCGATTCCGACCATCTTTGGCCGCAGCATCTTCTCGGCCCCGCTCGCGACCCATTGCATTAGCCCGAGCACCGGCGTGATCTCCATCGAAAACGCCTCAGCGAGGGGTTTGCCCGATTCATCCGAGATCAGTTGCGCGATATTGTCCATCTCCGCGAGAATAACCTCGCGCGCCGCCATAATGAGCCGCTTTCGCTCTTCAAAAGAAGTAGTTTTCCAGCTTTGGAATGCGGCGCGTGACCGCTCGACCGCGGTGTTGACCTCATCGGCCGAGGGCACCGACACACGCCCGACCTCATCGCCCGTGGCGGGGTTGGAGGAGACGATCTCGTTAGATTGTTTTGGCAACACTGCACTCATGTGTTCAAGGGAAATTCAAACAGGATATACAGGATGAACAGGATAAATAGTTGATCTCATATCTTGTGTATCCTGTATATCCTTGTTTGAATTTAACTCAAAGCCTTCTCAACAAAACCATATGCGGCATCAATCGCGTCGGCGAGTTTCGCGGGCTCGGTGCCGCCGCCTTCGGCCATATCGGGTTTGCCGCCGCCGCGGCCGCCGACAATTGGAGCGATCTCGCGGATGATGTCGCCTGCCTTCACTTTGCTCGTAAGGTCGGCGGATACGCGGACGATGATGCCGACCTTGCCTTCGTCGATGCGGCCGAGGACGACGACGCCGGACTTGAGACGAGCGAGAAGCGTATCGGATAGCTGCCGCGTGCCGTTTGCGTCGAGGCCTTCGACTATCTTTGCCAAGACCTTGATGCCATCTATGTCTCGCGGTTCATCACCTTGTGCACCGGCCACTGATCCCTGACCACTGTTCAACGCGATCTTTAGTTTCAAATCGTCCATCTCGCGGCGGGTGCGTCTTAGATCTTCCTGCAGGCGTGCGATGGCGTCGGGCAGATTGTTGCGTTGCGTCTTCAACGCCGCAAGAGAGCGGTCGATCAGGACCTCGTCCTCGCGAAACCGCTCGAATGCGTCAAAGCCCGTGATCGCGCGAATTCGCCTGACGCCCGACGCTATCGCCTCATCCGACGTGATCTTGAACGAACCGATATCGCCCGTTGCACGCACATGCGTGCCGCCGCAAAGCTCTTTTGAGAATTGCCCGTCGCCGACCGACAGCACGCGAACCTCGCCGCCGTATTTCTCGCCAAACATCGCGACCGCCCCCGAACGCATCGCGTCCTCAAGCGCCATCATGTCGGTCGTAACCGGTGCATTCTGAAGGATATAGCGGTTCACAATGTCCTCGACCTCGGCCAACTCGCCATCGGTCACCGGCTGGTAATGCGTAAAGTCAAACCGCAAATAATTCGGAGCCACGACCGAACCGGCCTGCTTGACATGCGTGCCCAGAACCTCTTTCAACGCCGCATGCACCAGATGCGTCGCCGTATGATTTCGCCGCGTCGCATCGCGGGTTGGCATGTCTACCTCCACGTCTATGAGGTCACGGACGCTTATGCTGCCGACTCTGACGCGAACCTTATGAACAATCAAACCCGTAACCGGTGAGTAAGTGTCCGTCACAACAGCGCTCTTGTCGAGGCCAGTCATAACACCGACGTCTCCAACTTGACCGCCAGATTCTGCATAAAATGGTGTGATATCGAGAATGACGGCACCGTCCTCACCCGTAGATAAAGTGTTCACTTCCACTCCGTCCTTCAGAATCCCTTGAACCGTGGCATCCACTACTTTAGTGCAGTCATATCCGAGAAATGAGTTTCCACCTATTCTCTCAGATACTGCTGTATAGACCGGCGATACCTCAGATTTTCGCTCGGTCTTTCCGATGCCCGTTTGCCGCTGCAACGCCTGTAGGGCGTTGTCGAAACGCTCGTTAAAATCCTCTTCCTCGAACGCAAGCCCTTTTTCCTCGAGATAGACGCGAATCAGGTCGCGCGGTGTGCCGAATGTGTCATAGAGCTTGGCCGTTGACATAAACAGGTCGTCGTCTGCGGGCGTCGAGGATGAGATACCAAGATCGTTGAGCTTGCCGAGTCCGACCGTCACGGTGTTGCCAAAACGATCCTCTTCGAGCCGGACCATCTTGCCGATAAAATCGCGTTGGGTTTCGAGTTCAGGAAAAGCACCGTGCATCTTGTCCACGACAAAATCGCAGACCTTGTAAAAAAACGGCTCGTTCAACCCGAGATGCTCACGACCGTGATAGATCGCGCGTCGCATTATCTTGCGCAGCACGTAATTGCGGCCCTCGTTGCCGGGCAGGATGCCGTCGGCGATCGCGAACGTCGTCGCGCGTGCATGATCGGCGATCACGCGGGCAGCAAATTGCTGAGATTCGGTCATTTCATCGTAAACCGCCATCAGCTAAATAATATAACAGGGCAGAACCGCCTGCGTAAGCAGGTGGCAGGGACTTGCCCAACGTTGGCGCGGTAATACGACACAGTCCGGTCGCCACGGCCCAGCCGCCCGCTTACGCAGGCGGTTCTGCCCTGCTGCCCATCAGCGCAAAGGGTTGGTGATCTTGAGGTCGAGCCGCACAGGCACGACGCGTTTGAACGAGAACCCGTATCGCTTGAATTTGCCGAATACAAAAGCGGTGCCGGTCACACGCCAATCGGGATGAGAATCGGTGAGTTCCTGATATGCCGCCCGTGCGGCGGCGCCGATGCCGATGCGGCCGCGGATCGGTGCCGGCAATGTGACGACCTCGCCTTTCTTGAATTTGAAGCCGTGGTGATATTCCTCGACTTCGACGGCGATACCGTTAACGCGAATGTCCTGAAAGGTAAGAAATTCAACGCGCCCGCTCTGTTCCGGACTCGTAAATTCGGCGCCCGCCTCGACCGCGACACTCAGCAGGCCGTCGATACTCAGCACCGGCTTGCCCAGACGAACGATCGGCGGCTGGTCCGCAGCACTCGCCACATACACCTTATAGCCGCGTATCTTGTCGGGGAATTCCTGTGACGCGGCAATGCCAGCCAGAACGAGAAGAAGAACTAACGGGCGAAGGAAATTTGCCACGAATGCACGAATAAAACTCACTGGTCGCCGGCCGCGGCGTCAGCTTTTGACTCGCCCTCACCGCCGTCCACGTCGTGGCGGATGGCGTCGAGAATGCCGTTAATGAACTGTGTTGCTTCAAAATTCGAGAATTTGCGGGCGAGCTCCAACGCCTCGTTGATGGCGACAGTATTGGGCGTGTCGGCGTAAAGAAATTCGTAAACGGCCAGCCGCAGCACGTTGCGGTCAACTATCGCCATTCGCTCGATACGCCAATGCTCAGCGCGGGTGCGGATGCGGTCGTCTATGGCCGCGAGGTTATCAATCGTTCCGCAGACAAGCAGATCTGCAAATTCGCGGGTCTTGTTGTCAATCGCATCTTCACCGAGTTCGGTCCAGTAGTTGTGGGTCAGGACCGCACAATCGTCGCGGACGAGATCGATGGCAAACAGCATCTGCAGTGCACATTCGCGGGCCTTGTGCCGATTGCTGCCCGATTTCTCCTGCTTTTCAAGCGACATGCGGAAAACCCCTTGCCTGTCGGCCGCTGTCCTGCTCCATCGAGCGAAACAGGCTGACCATTTCTACCGCTGAAACGGCGGCCTCGTAGCCCTTGTTATCTGCCTTTTCGCCGGTGCGTTCCGTAACTTGCTGGACGTTGTCGGCCGTTATCACGCCGAACATCACCGGAATGCCCGAATCCAAAGATGCCTGCAGGATGCCTGCCGCTGCCTGGCCCGCAACATAGTCAAAATGCGGCGTATCGCCGCGAATGACCACGCCGAGGGCGATCACCGCATCGAACCGCCCTGTCCGTGCTGCCTTCAAACATGCCACCGGAATCTCAAACGAACCGGGCACATAAAAGGTCTCGACCGCAGCAGCGTCAACGCCCATCTCTGTGAGTGCCTCGTTCGCCCCGCCCTCGAGCCGCGACGTGAACTCGCGGTTCCAACGGCTCACGACCAATGCGAACCGAAACCCTTCGGCTGATACCTTTCGGCGCTGGAGTTCAGTTTTCAAAACAACTTCACCATCCAACTCAAGTATAGAGAAGCGCGGCGAATGTTGACAAGCAAATTGCTTACTGCGTTTCTCCGCGTGGAACCAGCAAGCCACGCAGAGAACACAGAGATCAAGACGCAGAGGAACGCCGAGTTCCCGTGAATCGTTAATCGATGTGTTCGAATGTTGGCTTTCGGCTATTGACCTTGCGGTAAGTTCCGTCCGCCGTGACGTTGTGGCCAAAACCGCAGTCGGCGTCAGTTCCGTCCTGCGTCACCTTGATAGTCCCGGGCCGGACGAATTTGATCGTGATCGTACACGGTCCGAATTCGTCAGAATGATATGTTGCGACATCGCGCTGAATGCTTGCCTCGCCGTCGAGAAAGCCCATATTCACGGTATGCTCGCCGCCGGGCAACGCGATCGGATAGAGCAAGTCCATCGCGACGCGGACCTTGCCTTTGCCAAGAGCGAGCAGCTTGATGTCGTTAGTGAACTTGCGAAACTTTCCGCGAAAGCTCATCCCGTAGGTTCCGTTCACCTCGGCAGCCGATACACTTTTTCGTGATGTTTGGGCAGACGCCGACGCGGATATTAACATCAAACAGATCAGGGCAAGCCCGACGCAGATCACTCTTTTACGCATAACGCTCCTTTTCGCAAAACGCTTTATCTGCTATATTTGCCTAACTCTTCCGTAATTTCAAACCAGAGGAAATCGAATCGATGAGCGCAAACGCAAACACGATCAACGGCGGTGTTCCGCATGTGCAGGAACGACACCCTAAGGGATTGGCAGTCCTCTTTGCCACCGAGATGTGGGAACGGTTCTCGTTCTACTCGATGCTGGCGTTGTTTACGCTTTACCTACGCGACCCGGAACAAGGATTCGGCTGGACGGCGGCGGAAGCGACGTGGCTGTATTCGACATATTTGATGTTCGTTTACCTCAGCCCGCTCGTCGGCGGTTTTATCGCGGACAGATTCACCGGCTATCGCAAGGCGGTAATGATCGGCGGATTCTTCTTCATGGCCGGTCACGCAACGCTCTCAATACCGGCGATATGGGCAGTGTATCTCGCCCTGACGTTCCTCGTCATCGGTAACGGTTTCTTCAAACCGAACGTCTCGACGATGGTCGGCAACCTCTATCCCGAAGGCAGCCACCTCAAGGATCGCGCCTACAATATTTTTTACATGGGCATCAATGTCGGCGCCGCCCTCGCGCCGATCGTGATGGAGATCGTTAAACACTACTTCGGCTTTCACGCGGCCTTTGCGGTCGCGGCGTTCGGAATGGTCATTTCGGTGTTTGTGTTGTGGAGGTGGAAGAGCCTTGTCATGAGCGCGGATAGAAAGGCTAACGGCGCAGAGGCCGACGCGGCCGCGACCGCGGTCGATGCACCGCCGCACGAGATCAGCAGCCAGGACGAAAAGGCCCGTCTGATGAATTCCATTCCCGAAGGCAAACGCATCATGGCGTTGATCGTGGTGTTTCTGATCGTCATCGTCTTTTGGATGGCCTTTCACCAAAATGGCTCGACGCTGACATATTTTGCGGACGACAACACGGAATGGCAGGTCACGGGCACGATCTCGAACTCGATCAACGCGATCTGGATCTTGATACTGACATTTCCGCTTGTGGCGTTTTGGGGTTTCCTCGACCGTCGCGGAAAGGAGCCTTCGACGCCGACCAAGATGGCATTCGGCATGACGCTCACGGGACTCTCGTTCCTCGTCCTATGGTACGGAGCGGTCATCGGCGAGAACATGACAAAGACGACCGACATGCTCGCAAAAGGCGAGTTCCGGATCAATGAGCGCGTCCTGAAAAACCTCGGCAACGCCGGTGTTGCAAAAGAGGTTCTTGACAAGATCCAAGCCGCGAAAGATGACGAAGGCAAACACTCGATATTCGGCGTAAAATTCGCATCTAAAACTGACGAGACTACGAAGGCAACGACATCAGGCGAACAACAGCTCATCACCGCCGTCAATACGATATCGCCCGGGGCGGGCGATGCGCACAAAGCTGCGATATTGCAAAACGCCTATCTATTTCGCGTGTCGCCGTTCTGGCTGATCTTCGCCTATATGATCGTGACGCTTGGTGAGCTGATGCTGTCGCCAATGGGCCTCTCACTCGTTTCAAAAGTAGCGCCGATCAGCAAACGCGGCCTGCTAATGGGCGGCTGGTTCGTCGCCACCGCCATCGGCAATAAACTCACGCAGATAGGTGTCTATTGGGACATCTGGCTCCAGTCGAGCTTCTTCCTCGTCCTCGCCTGCATGGCGCTCTTTATGGCGGTGGTATTGTTCCTGATACTCAAGCCATTGAAGAAAGCAATGCCCGGCGTCTGACGCCACCAAACCAAAAGGTAAAAGTAAAAAGGCAAAACCGGGAACGGTTTTGCCTTTTTTGTCACCCGACGGACGGTCGTTAGCCCTACTTCTCGAACTGTTTGATCTTAAATGTTCCTTCCGGAAATGTTGCGGTAAGCTCCAAAGTTCCTCCAAGTGCGCGAACAAAATCGCTAAGCGTCGAAACATGAATATCCGTTCGACCTTCGATTCGTGAAACGGCGGACTGCTTCCGTTTCAACACCGCGGCAAGTTCCCGTTGACTTAGCCCTAACACGGTGCGCAGTTCGGACAATCTCACATCACGGCTCAATTTCTGTCTGAGTCTGTCCGCCCGTCGCCTGGCGTCGGGAGACATCTTGCTTCGTAGATTCTCAAAGGACTTTGCCATTATTTCTTTTTCTCCAGGTGTTCCAAATGTTCTGCAAACAGTTTGTCGGCGATGGGAACAAACGCTTCATACCATCGCGGATTTCCCGTCTTATCTCCCCCGACTAGCAATATCGCCATTCTTCGCGGATCGAAAGCATACAACACACGAAGTGGCTTGCCTTTGTGAACGGGGCGTAATTCCCGCATCTGGGCGTGAGACGCGTTCTTTATGTCAGACGAGTAGGGAAACCCGAGTGACACGCCGTGTTCTTCTAAGAGAGCAACATAAGCCGCAACCGAAACCTGCGCATCCTCACTCAGCCCATCCCACCACTGCTCAAATTCGTCCGTGTATTCAACCTCGCAGGGCATAAATGATATTACACTAACGTAATCTTCAAATCAACGGTTCATTTGTCACCTCGGGATCGAAACGCCGCCATCGCCTCCGTCGCGCCGGCGTGCATTATCTCGGGTTTGTGATATTTCCAGTAGGTCTCGAACTCCTCGTCGCTCATTTGCGTATTCTCACCGCGTGTCTTTTCCTTGAGATAATTCTCGGCCCATGCCCGTTTGTCCATATCCTGGTTCAACGCCGAGCGGGCGCCGTGCATCATATTGTCGCGTTCCATAATGTTGTCTTACTCCTTGTGTTAGATTATTGGATTGTGGCCGCAGTTAACAAATACGCCTTTTTTGCGGAGAGCTTCTTTTGTGAGAAAAATCCTTCTTAGTGCCGTCCTGATCGCCGCCGTGTCGGCGAATGTCGTCTTTGCACAAAAGACAAAGCCCCGGCCGCAGGTTGTAAAGAAACCTGCGGTCAGCACAACGCAGCAGCTTGCCGCCGACGTGCCGATCGTCACGCGAACGCTCGCAAACGGCCTTGAGGTTATCGTTCTGCCTGATCCGAGCCTGCCGCTGATCACGGTGGAACTGGACGTTCGCAACGGCTCATTCACAGAGCCGCCGGAGTTCAACGGACTGTCGCATCTCTTTGAGCATATGTTCTTTCGCACGAACGAGGCAGTCGTGCTCGCCCAGTGCGAACGCGGAATGCCCGGCCCGCGCTGCAGCGATATCACGTCGATGCAGCGAAAGATCGGCAGTGTGGATTATCTCAACCGCTTTTACGAGCTCGGGATCGCATATAACGGCTCGACCCGCGAGGAGGTCGTCAACTATTTTGTCCGAACGACAAGTTCTTTTCTAGAGGAAGCATTCCGTTATATCAATGACTCCGCTCGGTTTCCGGTGTTTGACGAAGCCGAATTTGAGCGTGAAAAGCTGGTCGTGCTCGGCGAGATCGACCGTAACGAGGCCAACCCGTTCTTTGACCTTAACAGCGCGTTTCAGGATAAGCTCTTTTACAAATATCCATCCCGCAAACGGCCCGGCGGCACGCGCGAAACGGTCGCATCGGCCACAACGGCCAAGATGCGGCTGATCCAATCTCGCTATTACGTGCCGAACAACTCCGCGCTGATCGTGACCGGCGACGCAAAGCCCGAACAGGTCTTTGCGATGGCCGAGAAGGTCTTTGGGTCATGGGAACGCCGCGCGGTCGATCCATTCAAGGAGTTTCCGCTTGTCGAGCATCCACCGCTGCCGCGCAGCGAAGGCATCATCCTCGACCAGCGAACGGATGGCGAAGGCGGCGATGATATTGTTCTGATAATGCTCGGCTGGCACGGCCCCTCGATCGGCAAGGACAATGCCGCGACGTATGCGGCGGACGTTTTCTCGTACATTTTGGGACAGCCGGACTCACGGTTTCAGAGGAATCTCGTCGACTCAGGACTAGCGCTGGGCGTGGGCGTCAATTATTACACGCAGCGAAATGTTGGCCCGATCAGCGTCGTCATTCAAACGACGCCGGACAAGGCGAAGGCGGCGTTGAATGCCGTTTATGCCGAGATCGCACAGTTCTCATCGCCGACATATTACTCGGATGCCGAGCTTGACGCTTCAAAGACGATCCTCGCCTCAAGCGACCTTTTTGATCGCGAAAAGCTGAGCGAATATGCACACACGCTTGGTTTCTGGTGGTCAACGACGGGCGTCGATTATTTCCGCGGCTATCAAAAGAACCTCAATGCCGTTACCCGTGCCGACATCGATCGATACGTGCGAAACTACATTCTCGACAAGCCGCACATAGGCGTAGCAATGGTGCCGCCCGCTGTTAAAACGCAGGCAAATCTAACGGAAAAGGACCTGATCGGCACAGCCAAATAACTCAAAAAATGAACCTATCTAGAACGATCAAAATACGCCGGGTCGCTGTTGTTCTATTCCTATTCGCAGGGATCTGTTTCGGGCAGACGTCGGACTATGCCGCAAAACAGTCGGCACTTGTTACAGAGTTTGAAGTTAACGGCCTGAAGGTCATCGTCAAACACCGAGCGGCTGCGCCGACCGTTGCGGCAGGGCTGTTTATCCGTGGCGGTTCCACGACGATCGACGACAAAACAGCCGGCATCGACAACCTGATGCTCAATTCTGCGATCGAGGCCGGACGCCAATTCCCAAGACAAATGGTCCGCCGAGAGATCGCCCGCACTGGCAGCTCGATATCGGCCGGCGTAACACGCGATTTTTGCGTGGTCGCTTTGGCATCGACGCGGCAGAGCTTTGACCGTGTTTGGTCGATCTTTACTGACGTGATGCTCACCCCGGCATTCGGCACAGATGATGTCGAACGCAACCGGCAGCTCATCGTCACGGCTCTCAGAAATGCAGAACTTAACCCTGATGCCGCCCTGCAGAATCTGACCGAGCGAACACTCTACGCGGGCCATCCATACGCAAACGATCCGAACGGCACCGTCGCAAATGTTTCCGGTTTTTCGATCGACGACCTCAAACGACGGCATCGCGAGGTGATGCAGACGTCACGGCTGCTGCTCGTTGTCGTTGGTGACCTCGATGCCGCCAAGGTCCGCTCGCTCGTTATGGCGTCATTCGGCAAGTTGCCCAAGGGAAACTATCGCCAGGCCAAGCTGCCGCCACTCGATTTTTCAAGACCGACGCTCGACACCGTCAGGCGGAGCATCCCGACGAACTATATTCAAGGTATCTACTCGGCACCGCCGATCTCGTCAACTGATATGTTCGCGATGACCGTAGCGACCGAGATCCTTAAGAGCCGCGTCTTTGAAGAGGTGCGCAACCGACGTTCGCTCTCCTACGCCCCTGACGCGTTTCTGCGGGAGCAGGGCGTCAACATCGCCGGCATCTATGTCACGGCCGTCGATGCTAATCAGGCCATCCGCGTCATGCTCGCCGAGATCAGTCGCCTCAAGACCGAACCCATATCCGAGAACGAACTTGAGGGCATCGCCGGTTTCTTCCTGACCAGCCATTACCTCGAGCAGGAAACGAACGCCGCTCAGGCCGCGACGCTCGCGCGATACGAGCTGATCGGCGGCGGCTGGCGCAACTCATTCGACTTCCTCGAGGGCGTGCGTGGTGTCACTGCCGACGACGTCATGGCGATTGCCAAAAAATATATCGGCAACATCCGGTTCGCCTTCGTAGGCGATCCCTCTGCTGCCGACAGGTCAATTTTTCTGCAAAACTAAGCTCTCACGCCTAGCCATCCTGAGCAGTCTTTCGATTGATCGTTGACGGCTGCTTGACCGGCGGGCTCTTCGACGGCGGTGACTGCTTCACCGGCGGCGGATCGTCTCGCACGGTCGGAGTGCTTCGCGGCGGTTGTTTCACCGGCGGTGGATCGCTGCGAATGATCGGCTGCCTGACCGGCGGAGAATATGTCGGCTGCTGCCTGACAGGTTCGTCCGACTGTGTCTGCGTCTGCCGTATCGGCTGCTGTTTGATCGGCGGTGAGTAGGTTGGCGAATGCTTTATCGGCGGATCGCTGATGGTGTTTTGTTTTACGCTGGGCTGCCGAATGACCGCACCGGTCTGCCTCGGCGGCAGAGGGCCGGTGAATATCGGTTTCGTCCCACCGGTGCCGCTTACTCCGCCGTCGCTCATCGTTGGCTGCCGGCCGTTGAATATCTTAGTGTTGCGCAGATCACTGTCCATCGGCACATCCGCCCTTCTCGGGCCCGCGCCGGTTTTGACCGGGGTCGGCATTGAGGTGATAAGCTTTGGCGATTTGACGGCAATGGTCGGCGACACCTTCACCGGCGAATATATCGGAAGCGTCGGCGGCTGTATGTCACCCGGCGATGTGTCGATAAAGCTGTTTGCGATCGATAGCGGCGCCCTCTTGATGCCCTTCGTCCCGCCGAGGTCATCCATCGACATCGCAACAACGCTTGACGGCGGGATATGCAAGGTTTTTGGCGGAATTTGCTTGATACCGCCGGTCGCCTGGATCGGATGTATCTGCTTGATGCCGCCGGTCGTGTAATTTGGGGTATTATTGTGCGGCCCGTTGTAATGCCCGCTACCGCAGCGACGCCGCCAGCCGCAATTGTAGTTGTAATACGTGTAGTAATACGGCAGCGGATACCAGCAGACGTTGTTGTTAAAGACATTGATCACGACCAATGCCGGATACCACCAGCTTCGGGCCGGCCTGTAATAGCCGTATGGTGACCAGTACCAAGAGCCAGAGTCAAAGAACCAGCGGCCGTGATGATACGTTGCCCAGCCCCATGACTCATCGTTGATCCATGTCCAGCCATACGGCGGGATCCAACGCCAATGGCCGTAGCGATACGGCGACCAGTCAGCCCAGTGGCTAAGAGACGTTTGATATGGCCGCCAGACGTAGCCGTAATTCTGCGTATAGGTCCAGTCGCCGTAGTCGTTTAGGTCTTCGGCCCCGTAGATATCGCTGTCGTAATATTTGTCGTAATCGGCGTCGTTGAGGCGTTTGGCAATGACGCCAGCACGCTCCTCTGCCCACGAATCAAACTCGTCATAGGATCGAGACGCATCTGCCGTTTCCCATTCGCCTGCGTTGACGCCGTCCGTATAGACACTGGCGCGTCGGCCGCTCTTGAGCACAAAGCCCGCATTGTCCGAATACACCCGTGCCGAGCCACCATCAGTCGCCGCGACGCGGATCTCGGTATCGCCGAGCCTGCCCGAATCGATGCGGTATGTGCCCTCGTCCAGGACGGCAATTGTCGTCTTTGGAGCATCGATCTCGAAGAATGCGCGATCCTTGTCAAACTTGGTTATCCGCACACTCAGCGAACCGAGCGGCAAACTGAGTGCGATTCCCTCGTCATTAAGCCCAACAACCTTCAGATACGAATCATGCGCAAGCCGCAGATGCTTGTATCTGTCAAACTGGATCTCAAGCCGCGAATCGGCATCGGTGACGATCTCATCGCCCTCGACGACCGGCAGATTGAGCACCACAGATTCCCATTCTTCAGTCCCCGAATGCCGCACCTTTGCCGAGCCATCCAAAAAACTGATGCGCGCGACACGGGCCGTTACATCCGGCGCCTGATCGTCGTCAAGTATGACACTGCCGTCCGAGGGCAAGTTGACGGTCTGCGCCGCCGATGCGGCAAATGTCGAAAGGGCCGCCGTCGTGATAAACGCCGCGATCACAAACAGCCTGAATGTAACAGGGGACAAACGCATAAAACCTCCGTTTGGGTCTCGCTTGTTTCTCGTAATAGAAGTCAAAAAATACACGATCCCAACTATTTGCCAATATTTACAGCAAATTGCGTTCCTCGATGCCCAAAATCGCCCACGGTCGGAAAATCGGACACTATCACTCGCGAAGTTGCCCGCTGCGCTTACAAAATAGTGCATCCAACACGTATTGCCGATACGAAATAGTGCAACTTTTGCAGCCAATTTGTTAGATTTGAACTTTAGACAAGGAGTAGCGACTATGAGGAATCTTTTTTACATCGCAGCCATTATAATCGCCCTCGCATTCAATATCTCGGCACAAAAGGCCGCTGCCGGCAAACCCGATCCCGCACGCGGAGTCCGCGAGGCTTTTGACCGACTGGTTGACGGCATCAAACGTGTCGATGCGGAACAGGTAATGTCCGTATATCAAAAGAGCGAACGGCTGTTGATCTACAACAACAACGGCACGGCGACAAACGGCTGGGACAACGTGAATTCAAACGTCACGTCATCCTACGCGCACATCTCAAACGTAACCCTCGATATCACCGGCCTACGCGTCGAGATGCTCGGCAAGACCGCCGCCGTGCTCACCTGTAAATGGAAACAGACTCAGGAAAATGACGGCACCAGCGAGAGTGCTTCAGGACGAATGACTCTGGTATTCAAGCTGATCGGCAAAGAATGGAAGATCACCCATCGCCACACGTCCCCCGACAAGCCGGACGCCACCCGCCCCGTCTTCCCGTCCGAACGAGAATCCTCGGAATAAGAACATTAGCCGCGGATCACACGGATAAACGCGGGTAGGAAAAGAACAAAAACGGGCCAGAGGTATCGTCTGGCCCGTTCTAATTGTTTCCTATCCGCGTTTATCCGCGTGATCCGCGGCCAATTCTTCCTTACGGAATATAAGCCTTTGGCATTGCGGTATCGGTCGGGGCACCAAACTGGACGCCTGTGTAGCCCTGCGCCGAGCGGAGCATGTGCCAGATGCCGCCGCGATAGACTGCACGGTCGTATTTGTTGTCTGCGTCGTAGTCACCGGGAATTGGGATGTCGC